>NZ_JADEWL010000323.1 GCF_015207665.1 Plectonema cf. radiosum LEGE 06105 | reverse complement strand
CTCCTCTACTCTCCCAAAACGGCACCTCCCGGCATCATCAGCAGAGAACCTTGAGATACAGCGCGATTCCCAACTGCGATCGCACTTTGTCTTTCTCTGGTATTTACCGCATTCAACTCTGTAGCTGCTTGAGCAGTTAAAGTTAATCCCAAAGCGTTATCTTGTCGTGACTGATTCGCTTCTTTTAAGAGTAAATCGGAAATTATTGTATTATTCTTAAGTTGATTGGAAATATTTTGCAAGATTTGCTGGGAAGTATCAGAATTTTGAGAATCATCTGACATTTGACTTGATTCAACCTCGGAATTAGCACTTAGTTCAAGAGTATTTAGAGACTCCTGTTGAGCATTTTTAGAAAGAGTTTTACTCTGCGCTACTTCAATTGCTCCTAATCTTTCACTTTGATTGGCTAAATCTTGACGAATTGCATAGGAATTAGGAATATTATTCTCCAACTTATTAGATGTAACTCCATCGGATGGAAACGAACCTTTCATGATTTCACTTACAACTTGACCCAAATCGGGGACATCAACCGAACCAATTGAATTTTTAACGAGCTGCTTAATATTACCGAAAAAATCGCCGCGAACAAAGGAACGTACATCATTAATAAATCCTTGAATTTCATCTGATGAGTTTTTGTTCAATGTTGAATTAGTCGTTTGAGTAACTCTTCGATTTTCTGATATATCTGAAGTTGCTGCTAATGATGAATTGATTGCAATTAGATTCAAACTCGCAAGTGTTATTCCAACTATTGAAATACTTCTAACAAGAAGGTAGAAGTGAGAGGGTGTTTTTAGTAAGGAATTGGTTCTTTTCTTTGTACATAAAGTTTCGTGCTTCCTCCCTTCTTTACTCCAACATGCTCTACGTATACGTAGGCGTTTCCTTGTCTTGAGTTTTATCTTCCTTTGATACATTTTCAGTTTCTCCATTGATATGCAATAAACTTCTATTTTGTTTGATGGCTGCAACATAAACCTTGGTAAATTTAGCTAAACCTTGTAATTGTCCTTTGATGCTATTAGGGTATTGGGAT
>NZ_JADEWL010000322.1 GCF_015207665.1 Plectonema cf. radiosum LEGE 06105 | reverse complement strand
AAAATAAATAATAACCATCAATTAACCACCAACCACTATCAACCATCAATTAACCACTATCAACCATCAATTAACCACCAACCACCATCAACTAACCACTATCAACCATCAATTAACCACCAACCACCATCAACAGTCAACAATTGATGTACACTGAAGAAATTAGAATTTATGGTACCGTTCAAGGAGTAGGATTTCGTCCTACAGTTTACCGAATTGCTAAAGATTTAAAATTAAATGGCGATGTTTGTAACGACGGTGAAGGTGTATTAATTAGAGTATCTGGTACTCAAGAATCTATAGATGAATTTGTTCACAGAATACAGCAAGAATCTCCTACCTTAGCTAATATTAATCGGTTAACCAGAACTTATTCTCAAATAGAATTGATATTTAATAATTTTGTAATTTCTCGTAGTATTAATACCGCAATCAAAACACAAATTGTCCCCGATGCTGCGACTTGTGAGGATTGCAAACAAGAAATTTTCGACCCCCTAAGTCGTTACTATCGTTACCCTTTTACAAACTGTACTCATTGCGGACCGCGATTTAGTATCATTAACACTATACCTTACGACCGTCATAACACTAGTATGACGGTTTTTAAAATGTGTCCCCAATGCAGTAAGGAATACGCAGATATACAAAACCGTCGTTTTCACGCACAACCAGTAGCTTGCTATACTTGCGGTCCTCAAGTATGGTTGGAACGTGCTGATGGTAAACCCATGACAGCTACGATGTTTTCCATGTTAGATGATGTTGATGCTGTGTGTAGTTTATTGCAAAAAGGTGAAATAGTTGCAATTAAAGGGTTGGGTGGAATTCATCTTGCTTGTGATGCTACCAATCATACAGCAGTCGAAAAATTGCGATCGCGAAAGCAACGACATCATAAACCCTTTGCTTTAATGGCAAGAGATATAAAAGTAATCGAACAATATTGTCAACCAACCCCCAAGGAAAAAGAATTACTCCAAAGCACTGTTGCACCAATTGTTCTGATTAATGCTCGCCATTCTCCCCATCTCCCTGTCTCTTATA
>NZ_JADEWL010000183.1 GCF_015207665.1 Plectonema cf. radiosum LEGE 06105 | reverse complement strand
CCCCATCCCCTTGTCCCTTTCTTCTCTTCTCCTCTTCCCAGGCTTGATATAAATCGGGACGACGTTTGCGGGTTCTGGCGACTTGTTGCTCGTAACGCCATTGGGCAATTGCCGCATGGTTCCCGGATAATAATACATCGGGAACTTTGCGATCGCGAAATATTGCGGGGCGGGTGTATTGGGGATAGTCTAATAAACCTTCTTCAAAGCTTTCTAATTTTAAAGATTCTGTTTTACCAACAGTTCCGGGAAGTAGTCGTACTACCCCATTAATTAAAGCCATTGAAGGTATTTCCCCCCCAGTCAGAATAAAGTCTCCCAAAGAAACTTCACGGGTGACTAAATCCAATACTCGCTCGTCTACTCCTTCATAATGACCGCAAATGATGATTAATTGGTCGTAATTGGTGGCCAATTCTCGGAATAAAGGCTGATTAATAGTTTGTCCTTGAGGACTCATCATAATTACTTCTCTTCGGTTCATGACTGGGAGCGATTCCACAGCAGAGAATATGGGGCCGGGCTTCATTAACATTCCCACTCCTCCACCGTAAGGTTCATCATCGACTTTTCGGTGTTTGTCCGTGGTAAAGTCGCGGGGATTGACAAAATGCACAGTGGCAATCTGTTTTGCTAAAGCTTTACCAATTAGTCCGGAATTGAGAACCGAGGTAAAACAATCGGGAAATAGCGTAACTATATCAAAACGCACAGTATTTCGTATTGAAGGACACTAATCTTAAATTGAATTTGCTAACTTCTAGATGCAGAAGCGTTGGTGGACTTTCATTACATACAAACTATTTAGGATATATAAAAGTAAGTCCCTATAGAAAATTTTCTGTAAAAACGAAAGTTTTTCTAATTACTTAATTTATGTTTAAATATTGTCACATCTAACTTTAAATTAAAATTCTAACCTGCGTTAACAACGAAGCCGGAAATTTTATCCTGTATCGGGAAAAAGCAGTTTATATCGGTGGTTTATGCCAAATACTCCGCTGACGCGGGTGGAGAAAATAAAAAAAGCACAGGTGAAACATACATCAACCTGGCGAATAGAAGATGACTTAAATCAGTGAACAGTCAACAGTTATCAGTTATCACGGTTTCAGTCGGGGATTTAACCCCGACTGAAACACACCACCCAGGCGTTGTGGGGACTCTGACTCCCAATTGATTTACAGTTTTTAACTGATAACTGGTAACTGATAACTGATAACTGTTGAGGCATGATGTCTCAAGGCTTAAAGTAAAAAGCAGGAGTTGCACAACGAAATTTAGAGCGGGAGCAACTCTTGCAATCAGCCTTCAACGGTAGGACACTAAAACATATTTAAAATGTCCCGTTCATTATCATACTTCCGCGAACTGTCCGCGAAGTAAAATTCACCTTCCGGTTGTTGACAGGAGAAAAACAATGCGGCAACTAAAAGCTAAATGGCTGGAAATGACCACACCCCAAGCAACTAAAACCGCCGTTCTGGTTATTGGAGGCGCAGAAGACAAAGTTCATGGACGAGAGATTCTGCGGACTTTTTTAGACCGTGCTGGTGCAAAAGATGCCCATATTACTATTATTCCCTCTGCTTCTCGGGAACCGAGTATTATCGGCGCTCGCTACGTAAATATTTTTGAAGACATGGGAGTAAAAAAAGTTGAAATTTTAGATATTCGAGAACGTGACCACTGTCACGACCGTTATTATAAGGAATCCCTTGAACAATGTACCGGAGTTTTTTTGACTGGAGGAGACCAATTACGCCTTTGTGGTGTGTTGGCTGACACACCAGTTATGGATATTATCCGAGGGCGAGTCAAAACGGGAGAATTAACCCTTGCCGGTACCAGTGCTGGTGCAGCAGTCATGGGACATCATATGATTGCCGGAGGAGGTAGTGGTGAGACTCCCAACCGTTCCTTAGTAGATATGGCAACCGGCTTGGGATTTATCCCAGAATTGATTGTAGACCAGCATTTTCACAACCGTAATCGCATGGTACGTTTAATGAGTGCCATCGCTTCTCATCCTGACCGTTTGGGAATTGGCATTGATGAAGATACTTGTGCCATGTTTGAAAAAGATGGTTGGCTAGAAGTTATGGGCAAAGGAGCGGTGACAATTATCGATTCAAGCGAGCTTACTCATACTAACGAACCTCGTGTGGGAGCGACAGAACCTCTGAGTCTCCATAACTTACGAGTACATATTCTCAGCCATGGCGATCGCTACCATCTTTACGGGCGTACTGTGTTGCCATCTGTGGGGCGAATATCCAGCTGACGGGAATAGGTATGTGTGGTTACACTGGGTTGACCGCGATTTTTTTGGTTGCAGCAGAAAAAAATCACAGTAATTACGAAGTTTTCATAAAAAACTGTTATCCACGAACAGTTATGCGGTCAATTCCAGTAAGAAACTAGAATTTTGGTTCCGAATCTCCATCTACCTTTAATCATGAGAATCCTCAAGATACAGACTTTACGCGGTCCAAATTACTGGAGCATTCGACGACATAAGTTAATCGTCATGCGCCTCGATTTAGAAAACCTTGCCGATACACCCTCGAATGAAATCCCCGGTTTTTACGAAGGATTAGTAGAGGCATTACCTTCTTTGGAAGGTCATTACTGTTCGCCGGGCTGTCGTGGTGGTTTTCTAATGCGCGTGCGAGAAGGCACTATGATGGGTCACATTGCCGAACACATAGCGCTAGAACTTCAGGAATTAGCCGGAATGCACGTGGGTTTTGGTCGCACCCGCGAAACCTCAACTCCGGGAATTTATCAAGTAGTTTTCGAGTATTTAAATGAAGAAGCCGGACGTTACGCCGCAAGGGCTGCTGTCCGGCTATGTCAAAGTATCGTTGATCGAGGACGCTATCCCAAGGCTGAGTTGGAGCAAGATTTACAAGATATCACCGACTACTGGCGCGATGCTTCTTTGGGTCCTTCTACAGAATCAATTGTTGATGAAGCTACAAGAAGAGGTATCCCCTGGATGCCTTTAGGTTCGAGATATTTGATTCAACTCGGTTATGGGGTGCAGCAAAAACGCATTCAAGCCACGATGACGGCTAATACCGGCATTTTAGGAGTAGAACTTGCTTGCGATAAGGAAGCTACTAAAAACATTCTTGAAGCTTCTGGAGTACCCGTACCCAAGGGTATGACCATCAATTTCTTTGATGAATTGGAAGACGCAGTTAATCATATTGGCGGCTATCCCATTGTCATCAAACCCCTTGATGGCAACCACGGGCGCGGAATTACTATTGATATCAGAAATTGGCAAGAAGCTGAAGCGGCTTACGATGCTGCAAGGGCAGTTTCTCGCTCGGTAATTGTTGAGAAATATTATGTCGGACGCGACCATCGTGTATTAGTAGTTGATGGTAAAGTCGTTGCAGTTGCCGAGCGTGTACCTGCTCATGTAGTGGGTAACGGTAAATCTAATATTGCCGAACTGCTTGAAGAAACCAACAATGACCCAAATCGCGGCGATGGTCACGATAATGTTCTGACTCGGATTGTATTAGACCGTAATAGTTATGCATTAATGGAAAGACAAGGGTATACCCTTGATACTGTTTTAAATAAAGATGAAATTTGTTATTTGCGAGCAACGGCGAATTTATCTACAGGTGGTATAGCCGTAGACCGTACCGATGAAATTCATCCAGAAAACGCTTGGTTAGCAGCTCGGATAGTTAAAATCATCGGCTTGGATATTGCCGGTATTGACATTGTTACCACTGACATTAGTCGTCCATTGCGGGAAGTTGATGCGGTAGTTGTTGAGGTGAATGCAGCTCCGGGATTCCGGATGCACGTTGCTCCTAGTAAGGGAGTTCCTCGCAATGTTGCTGGTGCTGTCATAGATATGTTGTTCCCCAATGATAAAACTAATCGTGTACCTGTCCTTAGTATTACCGGCACTAACGGTAAAACTACTACTACTAGATTACTTGCCCATATTTTTAAACAAACGGGTAAGGTAATTGGATATACAACCACAGATGGGACATATATCGGAGAATATTTAGTAGAAGCCGGAGATAATACAGGGCCTCAAAGCGCTCAATTAATATTGCAAGACCCGACAGTAGAAGTTGCCGTGTTGGAAACAGCGCGGGGAGGTATCCTGCGTTCGGGATTAGCTTTTGAAGCGGCGAATGTCGGTGTGGTGTTGAATGTCGCTGCTGACCATTTGGGATTGGGTGATATTGATACTATCGAACAGTTATCACATTTGAAAAGTGTAGTTGCAGAAGCAGTATATCCCGACGGTTATGCAGTTTTAAATGCTGACGATAAAAGAGTCGCCGCAATGGCGCAAAGAACAAAAGCAAATATTGCTTACTTCACCATGAATCCGGAATCGGAGTTAGTTAGAGGACACATCGAAAAAGGT
Source organism: Plectonema cf. radiosum LEGE 06105 (assembly GCF_015207665.1). Taxonomy (GTDB): domain Bacteria; phylum Cyanobacteriota; class Cyanobacteriia; order Cyanobacteriales; family Nostocaceae; genus Rivularia; species Rivularia radiosa_A. The sequence goes on along the minus strand of NZ_JADEWL010000183.1, from coordinate 7,100 downwards.
GGAGTAGCGGCAATTTATGAAAATGGCTTTTTGTCAATATTCAAAGGAGACTGGACTCATCCTATAGAAAAAGTTGATCATATCCCTTTAACAATGGGCGGACGTGCGCCGTTTATGATTGCTAACGCTTTAGCTGCATCTTTAGCTGCTTTTGTACAAAACGTTTCGATTGAAGAAATTCGAGCGGGTTTAAATACTTTCCGTGCTTCGGTGAATCAAACACCCGGACGGATGAATTTATTTAACTTGGGTAAACATCACGCTTTAATCGATTATGCTCACAACCCTGCTTCTTATGAAGCATTGGGTGGATTTGTCCGTAACTGGACATCCGGACAGCGTATCGGTGTAGTTGGCGGACCTGGCGATCGCCGTGACGAAGATTTTGTGATGTTGGGTAAACTAGCATCTTCAATTTTTGAGTGCATCATTGTTAAGGAAGATGACGATACACGAGGCAGAAAACGCGGTTCCGCTGCGGATTTAATTACTCAAGGTATAAGGGAAGCAAACCCTAATTGTCTGCATTCCATTATTTTGGATGAAAGCGAAGCGATTAATAAAGCTTTAGATTTAGCAACTGATGATAGTTTGGTAGTGATTCTACCAGAAAGCGTTAGTCGTGCAATTAAATTAATTAAAGCTAGAGGTGTAATAGAAGAAGAAAATCCAACCAATTACGATAGCGCAACTCCTAAAGATAAACAAGTAGGAGAAATATCTTCGGTGTTAAATTCTTTATGAAAAGTTAACAATGATGAGTAAAGAGTTTTAGATTGCATCGAACGCTAATTTATTACTTTTTACCCATCATCTTTTATTTATACCTGCTCTTGGTCTTCTTCTTTATTAGTTTCATCGTGATTATCTTTAAGTTCTTCCTTAAAACCCCGGAGAGTTTTTCCTAAAGCGCTTCCTAATTCGGGAATTTTTTTTGGTCCAAAAATCAAAATCGCTACAACCACAATTACAGCCAGTTCCGGAAAACCCAATCCAAACATAGCGCCTCTTTAAATCACAATCTTTTATATATAGTTTATATAAGTAGTCAAGTAAAAATATTTATATAATTATTGCTCAGTTATATATATAGCTGCTTTCTACTCCCTACCCCAATAAAATGTTTAATTAATCAAGTCCTTAGAAAAGTAATCCCTAATGCTTTTGTTGAGAGGATAGAGGGGGTTGTAGTTCCCCGGTAATTTCACTCACAAATAAGTTTTATCGTTGATATCATATTTGACTATAAAATTTAGAACTATATTTTTTGCTCTTTAGCTTCTACAAGTTATATGCCTTGACCAAACAATTCGTGATATCACGAATTTCTAATCGTCTTGACCACAGCGAACAGAAATCAAAAAGGATTCCGATCATAAAGTAGCGATGTTTTGATTTGAAACAGCCCAATACTCTACCATATTAATTTTGATGCCTGTATCTATACCCCGCATTGCTTCCTAGTTACAACAAACCAAAACAATAAGAACCTGATTCAAATTTTTAGAAACGGTAGAGCGCAATGGTACACTAAAAATAATGTAGCGCTACAGTTTTTTGAACGTGATTGGAACAACCCAAGCAGCTAAATTGTTAAAAATTTGTACTCAACGAGTACGACGACTACTCAAAGAAGGCAGAATCAAAGGAGCGAGAAAGGATGGTAGATTTTGGCAGATTCCTTTGTTCCATGGAAAGCCAAAAGTAACCAAAGGTCTCAGGGGTCCCAAGCCTAATTGGAGAAAGCGGACTTCAACGAATTAGCGGGATTCCCCATCCGTCTACACGGTGGGGAGGGATAGCGACAGGGCGCAAGCCCTAATCTCTTAGATAGCAAAACCGGAAACATACAAACGCCTCTTTTAGTCTATAATATCAATACGTGAAGTTTTAGAGCCATGAAGCAAGTCCTGACCGTAGCCTGCAAGATTGAAGTAGCACCCGAACAGTTGCCAAAAGTGCAAAATCTGTTCCGGGTGTTTGCTGATGCTTGCGAGTACGTGAATCAGGAAGTCCCCGAAAAACTGACTAACGAACTTGCAATGCAATCTCTCGTTTATCAGGAAGTCCGGGCGCGTTTCGGTCTTTCTGCCCAGCTTACAATTCACGCAATCCGTCGTGTTTCTGGCAACAGAAAGACAGCAAAACATAAAGGTAAGCCAGTAAAACAATTTGCACCGACCTCTGTTACCTATGACGCGAGAACCTTCAGTTTCCGTGAATCGGATTGGACTGTTAGCCTCACAGCATTGGGTAAACGGGAACGGTTCAGACTGCACATCGGTAACTATCAGCGCGGATTGCTGAAAGGACAAAAACCAAAAACTGCAACATTCTCGCTGAATGCGAACGGTGAATACTATCTGAATATTCAGCTTGAATCGCAGCCAGAGCCACCGCAAAAAACTAAAAATGTTTTGGGTGTGGATCTCGGTAGAACCGATCTTGCAGTGACTTCGGACGGGAATAGTTTCAGTGGCAAAGACGTAACCAACGTTAGAAATCATCAAGCGCGTGTGAGAGCTTCGATTCAGCAAAAAGCCTCGAAAGGCACAAGATCTACACGCCGTCGGGCGCGGAGACTCTTGCAACGGTTGTCGGGCAAGGAACGGAGATTTCAGCAGCATACCAATCACGTCATTTCTCAGCGCATTGTCCAACACGCAAAAATCAACAATCAGGTGATTGCGTTGGAGGACTTGACCGGGATTAGAGAGCGTACCTCGGAGATGCCACGTACCAAGAAGGAGCGTCGTCTCTCGAATAGTTGGGCGTTCTACCAGTTGCGCCAATTCTTGACCTACAAAGCGGTGAAGAACAGCGTAAAACTGATTCTGGCGAATCCAGCTTACACCTCGCAAACTTGCCACAAGTGCTTGCACATCCACCCCGTTAGAGGTGAATCGTACAGAAGTGGTAAGAAATTCGCTTGCGGTCATTGTGGTTGGATTGGGGATGCGGATTTGAACGGGGCGAAAAATATTGAAGCAATGGGGCGTTCTATAAACACGCCTGGAGGTTCGGTCTATTTGTGCTGTTCGCTCAGTACCTTTCAGATCAGGGCTACTGAAAACCCCATCCGCCTACGCGGTGGGGTAGTTTATAGGCATTAACTCGCATTTGCGTGAACCAGCATTATATTAGAAGTAATAGAAAACATGGCGCGAATAACCCTGTAATCAGAGTTGAATCAGGAAAGAGCGTTCGTTATTATCATGATGTAGAAATCGCAGGAAAATGTCGGCTCGTTTATCGTCCAAATAATCCCCTCAGTTGTGGCGCTCAGCTTTGGATAGAAGTGGCTGAAGGTGTTATGGTTACTTCTTTTCAAGGAACTTAATCCTAAGCAAATAAATTAACGTTTGATCAAATTCTTAGGGCGAGTACCAATCGCCAAATTATTCTCCTGTTCACAATCCCATGAAGTTGCGATTTACCGGCGTTTCATAGTAATTACTCTCTTCTTGCGAAACAAATTACATCGGTAATTTCTTTTCCCCGTGCTAAGTTCCTTGTCCCCTCGATTCGGTAATCGGATGGCGTACTTACTCCCAGAATCGCTGTAAAAGGAAAATTCGATTATTACTAATTTGTGAACTGCGACTGCAACCTAAAGATGTACTATGGAATATTGGTGCATTGCGGCTACTCATGCAAATGTAAATCTAAAATTCTATTGTCTATGTCTTTGTCTCGGATTTTAAGTGGAATTATTGCGATCGCTTTAGCTTTAGGTGCCACTATGCTGGGAGGATGGTATTTTACATTTTTATATGTAATCATCATTTTTCTAGGGCAACGAGAATATTTTAATCTGGTACGAGCCAAAGGCATAGCTCCAGCAGCTAAAACTACAATGGTTGTCAGCCAAGTGTTGTTAGTCATTTGTACCATTGATAGCAATTTAGCTGATGCTGTAATGCCTGTAGCCGGTACATTTATTTGCTTTTATCTGTTGTTTCAGCCGAAAATGGCATCAATTGCCGATATTTCCGCTTCAATTCTCGGTTTGTTCTACACGGGATATTTACCTAGCTACTGGGTACGTTTACGAGCCATTGATACCGCTAGCTTCAGCAATTTACCCTTGGGAGGTTATTTACCATCTTCCTTATCGGCATTTATAGGTAGAGAAAATTTTTCCGCTTTACCGTTAGGATTACGTACAACATTACTGACATTTATGTGTATCTGGGCTGCTGATATCGGTGCTTATTTCGTGGGTAAATATTTCGGTAAAACACCTTTATCGGGCATCAGTCCGAAGAAAACCGTAGAGGGAGCAATTTTTGGGATTACGGCAAGTATTGTAGTCGGAGTTTTGTTTGGTTACTATATTAATTTACCGGAATTTTATCTCACGGGTGCCGCACTCGGTTCTTTAATTGGTATTGCCAGTCTTTTAGGTGATTTGACCGAATCTATGCTCAAACGTGATGCAGGAGTTAAAGATTCCGGAGATTTAATTCCCGGTCATGGAGGAATTCTAGACCGTACTGACAGCTATATTTTTACTGCTCCATTAGTTTATTACTTCATTACCCTGCTTTTGCCCCTGATTGGTTGAACTATGGATTTACGTTTATTGTTCCCCGACAAATAATATTACCGGGGATTATCTGTAGCTCTTGAATCTCTACATCAGACCCCAAGTCAATATACTCACCTTCATGGCTTTCAAACAGGGTTTTGGTATTGCTGGTGACAGAAATCGGTGCAATGCTTAACTCATGGGGACTGAGTAGTTTTAATCCCATACAAATATCTAAGGGTTGGGGATTGTTTTCTTGATCTATGATGGCAAAGATTACAACTAACCCATCTTTAATTGTGATTTTTTGCCAACTAGTTGACTTGGAATTTGCACTGTATTCTGGTAAAAGTTTAACTAGAACATCATTTAAAGCAGTTGATAGTAACGTACTAGACAAGGAAGCAGATAAGTCAGCTTCTTGTTGATTTAATTCGGCAAATACTGATACTTTTTCTAACAATTGCAACTGTTGTCCTTTGAGAATAGAACTGATATCAATACGAATATTTTTTGCGACTAAATCCACGAATGATAAATGAAGACCTTTATATACTGCCTTTTGTGCAACAATAGACACGGATGGTATACTGCCAGAAATAATTTGGCGATCGCCGCCAACAATTTCGACTTGAAGTTGCTCAACATGATTTACTTGTGTTCTTAACCACAATTTGATTGCTGCGGTTAGGACATTTGTAATCAATCTAAACTGATTTTTTTTCAGCATTTGATAGCTAGAAAGAGAATGGGGTTAATTGAAAAACCGATAAATAAATAGATAAACAATTATTAACTGTATCAAAACAGCTTTTCAATTACAAAACATCAATACTATATTCGTATTTAGATATGAACTGATGGGATATCAGTAAATATACATGGAGGCTCGGCTACAAAAAATTATTTCACAATGGGGTATTGCCTCACGTCGTCAAGCGGAAGAAATGATTAAACTTGAACGAGTGAGGGTTAATGGTGTATTGGCACACTTAGGGCAGAAGGTAAACCCAGATACAGATAATATTACCGTTGATGGGAAGACTATTTCTGCTTCCAAGCGTCCGGAGTTGATTTATTTGTTAATCAATAAACCGCGTGGGGTAGTTTCTACTTGTTACGATCCTCAAGCTAGACAAACGGTATTAGATTTACTACCAGAGCAACTGCATTCGGGTACAGGTATTCATCCAGTTGGTCGTCTAGATGCGGACTCTACAGGAGCATTAATACTAACAAATGATGGAGACTTGACATTTCGGCTTACCCATCCACGTCATAATATTCCTAAGACGTATCGTGTTTTGGTTAAAGGGCATCCACCTCAGCAAACTTTGCAAATGTGGCGTGAGGGTATTTTTTTAGACAACCGGAAAACGCGAGTCGCTCAAGTAAAGTTAATCAAAAAACTTGTAGAAAACAGCTATTTAGAAATCATTCTTAAGGAGGGAAGAAACCGCCAAATTCGCCGTGTAGCCCAAATGTTGGGATATCCGGTAATTGAATTACATCGGACTGCCATCGGTTCGATACAACTGCAATTACCTAACAAAGAAGATTTATCAGAGGGTAGTTTTCGCTACCTAACACAGAAAGAAGTTCTCTACTTAAAACAGCAATTACAGGAAGTCCCCGATTAATGATTCAGTTGGCTCAAGGAGTGCAAAAAAAGATGAAGTGGTTTAGAAAGAAAGAAAAAGAAAAAGCCAAAGAAAATCCTACAGTTTCATTAGAAGAGCAAAGAGCGGAAAAGTTGGCGAAAATGGGCGCACAGCTTCAGGCTACACGGCAACAACATGGCTTTTCGTTGGAAGAAGTGGTAATGCATACCAGAATTCCTCGACGGCTAGTAAAAGGGATTGAAGAAGCTAACTTTGAGGATTTACCAGAACCAGTCTATATTAAAGGTTTGGTTCGTCAATATGCTGATGCATTGGGTTACAACGGAGTAGAATTTGTTAGTACATTTCCTGTTGGTACGAACAAAGTCAGTCTCAAACCGATTTGGAAAAATCCCTCTTTCGCTCAATTACGTCCCATTCATCTTTATTTGTTATACGTTTTATTAATTCTAGGTGCTGTCAGCGGCTTATCTAATTGGTTGAGTGATGCTACAAATATCGCAACTGATAATCAATCCCAACAGAAGCCAGATATTTCAGCTAGCAATTTTAAACCGACTCCAATCAAACCTCAATCCCTGAGTCAAATAAACACCTTTACTAAAGATGAAAAAGGAGTGAGAGTGGGAGTTACTTTAAAAGAATCCTCTTGGATTCAGGTAATTGCTGACGGTAAAACTACTTTTGAGGGTACCTTAAAACAAGGAAGTAAACGTTCTTGGAAGGCTCAAAAAGAACTTACCGTCAAAGCAGATAATGCAGGAGGAGTTTTAGTCAGCGTCAACCAACAACAAGCCAAAAAAATGGGTAAGTCTGGAAAAGTTGAACAACTTCGAGTTGCCTTGAATTAAGTTAGGAGTGAGGAGTTGATGGTGGTTAGTTGATGGTTGATAGTGGTTAGTTGATAATTATTCTTTATTTCCCCCCATCCCCTTGTCCCTCCATCC
>NZ_JADEWL010000182.1 GCF_015207665.1 Plectonema cf. radiosum LEGE 06105 | reverse complement strand
AAATACTTCATTATTAACTACTCACTCCTAACTCAAAACTCCTAACTCAAAACTCAAAACTCCCAACTCAAAACTCCTAACTCCCAACTCAAAACTCCTAACTCAAAACTCAAAACTCAAAACTCCTAACTCCTAACTCCTAACTACTCACTCCCAACTCTGTCCATTCAGTAATATTTGGCTGTTGCTGTTGTACTTCAGATAAAATCGCTCCTAACCAAATAAAGAAGAACCAAAAATAAATCGCCATCCAAGTTAAATTAGTGGCATGAAGTAGTAAATATAAAGCTATTAAACAACCAAAGGCACGCTGACAAACTAAGTTTTCTTGAATAGCAGGTTTCCAAAAACTGCATAAAGTTGAAACAAGGGCAATGATAAAGAAAATAAAACCGAAAATTCCGTGTATATAAAGCACTTGTGCATAGGAAGAAAATGTTCCTAATGGTAATACAAAAGCGCCATTTCCCCAACTTGCGGTTTTTTCCATAAATCCCCATCCCACCCACGGTGATTCTTTCCAGGCATCGATAGTTGCATTCACAATAAATTCTCGATCTTTTGATGAGTCAGCACGAGCGCTATTAAAAGTTTCTAAAGGTAAAGCGATAAAATCTTTTATACTTAAACTTAATGTAGCAGCAAATAAAGAAGTCAGAGATACTACCCATAAATAAGCTTGTCGAGCCAATCCGCTACGAAAACAGTATATAATCACCCAAACTAAAGGAAAACATACCCAAGCCAAACGACTTTGAGAAATTATTAAACCAACAAAACTACCAGTTAAAGCTAATTTCCGCAAGCGTTGGTTAGATTCGCTCAAGCACATGAAGAAACACAAAAGACCACAAACCCCTAAAATAGGAGGGTCAGCTGTATAAAGGTCTGTTCTTGGTAAAGGAATACCAAAAAACGGTTGAATTTCAGCAAACTTAACCATTAAACTAGTTTTCTCACCCGGTATTAAACGAGCTAAAGGTGGTAAAAAATGTTCTTGGGGACCGAGAATAAAAAGTATCAGTAGTTGAATTGTTAAAAGTATTAAATAGCTAGCTGACATCCAGGATACAGCCCGCACAATGGTTTGTACCCGAATCCGATACCAAAAAGGTAAAGTCATGCAGGCAAAAATCATAAAATAGCCTTTAAATAAAGTAAAGAATGTAGCTGCTGTTTTTAATATTTCAAAGCGAATTGTTTCTAATCCGATTATATTTGTCCAAAATGCAGCTAAAGTCATTCCTAACCACGCCCAATTACAAATTGGTAAAGATTGTTTAATTAGTTTATCTAGTTTGAATCCAGCTATGAGTAAAAATGCGCTGACAACTGGATAAATAATAGTTTGTAATCCCAATATCCACCAAACAGGTGTCAGCATAATTGTCCAATAAATTACCCGTTCACCAAATGGTTTAGCTTCGGATTTTGGCTCAGATTGTTTACTATTATTAATAGGCTTAAATACAAACATTATTATCTATAAAATAGTAAAATACAAATACCTTTGACCTCTAACCTCTAACCTCTAACCTTTTTTAATTTATACCCAATACCTCTAAATACTTTTCGGTACAAGTTTCTAATTTAAATTGATTTAGCCACTGTGCATCTACTTGTTTGCGATTCCCCGAAAGTACGTTTAAAATAGCTTTAGCCATTGCTTTTGCATCACCAACTGGGGTTAATTCTCCATATTTTCCATCTGCTAAAATCTCCCTAGGACCACTTTCGCAATTTGTAGATACTACCGGAGTTCCTACGGCTAAGGCTTCTGCAATTACATTACCAAAACCTTCCCAAGCGGAAGATAAAACGAAAACTGCACTATTAGCCATATAGGCATAAGGATTATCGACAAAACCCAGCATGGCAACGTCGGCTTGCAATTCTAATTGATTAATTAAATTATTTAAATTATCTTTTTCTGGTCCCTCTCCTAGAATAACTAATCGACACCGAAACTGTTGCCGCACTTGAGTAAATGCACGCAATAAAGTAGGATAATCTTTCTGCGGATGTAGTCTCCCTACTGCTAAAATAACTGGTGGTTGTCCTGATTCAAACCACGGATGATTAACTGATTCTCGCGCTTTGACGAACAATTCCGGAGTAATCACCGGGTTGTAAATTAAATCGATGCGCTTCTTCGGTAAGTTAGTCACCTTGGCTAAATCTGCTGCAACTCCCTCAGAGACACTGACAATTCCATCAGCCCAAGGGTATAAAAGTCTGGCTGCCAATGGTGTTAAACTAGTGGAAAGTTGGGGAATTCGTTTGGCTTCTAAAGAAAGATGATTATGTTCTGATACTATTATTCGTGTTGATACTCCAGCCATAGGTTTTGCCAGTAGGGCTATTTCACAAGGATAATGCAAAGCTGCAAGCATCGTTGTCGGATTTTCTTGCTGCAAGTACTTAATTAATTTAGGCAGAATACTTAACTTTGACTGCGCCTTTAAATCTATCAGTCGAATTTCTGGGGGTAATTGTTTTAATAAAGAGCCTACTGCTTTTACTAGTACCATATCAACTTTTAGCCCTTTTTGTACGAAACCGCGACCTAAATTTAGTAATACTCGTTCCGCACCACCGCTGTAAAGACAGCGAAGAAAAATAGCAATATCGGCTGAAGATTTAGACATGATGAAGACTTTTGACGTTACTATGTTGCGATCGCGATTTTTGTGATATGCTCTTCATCAAGTTAAAAACTTCACCATAATTACGTTGAGCATTAAAACGCTGTTCGGCTATATCACGGCTAGCAGCACCCATTGCAGTTATTTTTGTTTGGTCATTTTTCAAAGTTTGCAGAGCATTCTGCAAAGCATTAACATCTGACGGTGGCACAATTAAACCGTTGACTTGATGTTTTACTTGTTCACTCAAAGCACCAACATCAGTAGTAATGATTGGTAATCCTGCTGCCATCGCTTCTGTAATCGCATTAGGTAAACAATCTGCTTGTGTTGGGAAGACAAAAATATTTGCTTGTTCATAAAGCTGTTTTAAAGGTTGGCTGTTAGGTGTTAAATCGCAATGTACCCGGATGTTGTCGATTCCGGTTAATTCATCCTTGATATGAGTATCTTTGGTAACGATATCTAAGGCGCAATCTTGATCTAAACCATTACGAAAAGCTTCGAGCAGAGTATAACCACCTTTCCGAGCAAAATCTCCTCCTACAAACAATAAACGTAGGGGATTTGTGGAATCACAATTGACTAATTTATTCTGTCTAAAATGCCACTGTTCTAAATCAATACCCGGTGGAATTACTGTTATTTTTTCTCCAGGTATGTCATAATCGTGAACCAAGGAATTTTTAGCCCATTCACAAAAAGTTATAATTGCTGTGGCAGCTTTATAAGTACTTTTATTCCATTCAAATTTACTACGTTCTGCTAAATAGTTATTGCCAACTTTATGGTTGTATCCAGCAGCGATGCTATCGAGGTTTAAAGGTGTCGCATCAGTGGAAATTATCGTTGGAATGCGATGCATAAAAGGAATAGCAAACAGCGCGGTGGTTTGGGTGTGCAAAAATAATGCATCTGGATGCAGCTTCATCGCGGTTTTGATCTGCTTAAAAGCACGCAAACTAACTTGTAGTGACCAATTATTACGAATAACTGGTAGTTTATCCAATATATCATTGGTACCCGTTCCTACCGGCATCCAAATCGGTTGGATACTATTATCTTTGCTTACCCAATATTTCAAATTTTGGTAGTGGGTAATATGTCCCAATGCTTGCTCTACAATCAAGCCAAAATTAAACATCAATTTTTAACCTCATTGTATTTTATTTCTAGTTGATTTGCAGGTTGTTTAATCAGAAGTTTTTTAACTATAATTTTGAATTTTTTGTATTGTTCGGGAGGTAAAATAAGTACTGTAGAAATTTTGAAGAATGCTTTGGACATAGTTTGCCATTGCCAAATTGTTGATAAATCATTTTGAATCGCATTCCAAAAACATCTTGTGGCAATTATGCCATTTTTGCGACTTAAAGGTGATTCCAATGATTTAAAAGTCAGATAATGATAAAGAGTTGAAAGAGTATTTTTTTTGAGATATTGGAGAGATGCAGGAGCATTATTAAAGGATTTTTCAATAAATTTTAAGCAGGATTTCTCCATTTTTACAACATTAGTGGATGCCGAACTAGAAGAAGTACGATATAAAATTTGAACACATGGTACAGTAACAAAATCATAGCGTTCTGATAAACGTAACCACATATCCCAATCTTCAGCAAGTGTTAATGACGGATCGAAACCACCAACCTCAGCTAATGCTTCTCTCCTAATTAAAGGATTAGAACCATTTTCTAAGATATTTTGTACCAACATTTTTTCATAGGCACTACCATTAATAGTTATATGATTGCCCGGATGAAAAAAATTGCCATATTCATCAATGTAGTCAACCCAACTATAAGCAACTGCGGCTTGAGGATTTTTTTGTAAAGCTGTTAATTGCGCCTCTAATTTATCTGGAGTCCAGATATCATCAGCATCCAGAAAAGAAATAAACTCACCACCAGCTTGTTCAATTCCCCGGTTACGACTTACGCAAACACCAGAATTTTCATAGGAAAACACTTGCAACCGCGAATCTTTAATACTAAAAAGAACGTCTAAAGTAGAGTCTTGAGAACCATCATTAATTACGATTAATTCTAAATTACTAAAAGTTTGATTCAATACCGACATAACTGTCTGATGAATCGTTTTTGCAGCATTGTATGCTGGGATAATTACCGATATAACTGCTTTTGTATTGTTGATCATGTTTCTAATTTTAAAATTATCTAAGATTATTCGTTATTGTGACGTAACTTTTGCAAGCGTTTGAACAATTGATTGAGTTTAATTTTGTATTGAGCAAATTTTTGAGGAAGAAAAAATCCTATACATATTATATATGTCAAAATCAATGCAAATGGTCTAATCATTAGAGGTAAACTATATGAAATTAAAAGACCTGGAATAGTTAATAAAATCGGAACAAAACAGGGAATAATAAACTTGGGAAACGACCAACCTAAGCTTCGACAAGCTACCCACCACCAGTAAATAGTCCAACCAACTCCTAACACCAATGCAACAGCTAAACTAACTCCGATAATTCCACCTAAATTTGCACCCAGAACAAAACCAGCGACTGCAATTGGAGCTATTTGTAAGTTTACTTTAGCATTAATATCCGGACGACCTTTAGCAACCAACATCGAGAACAGGGAAGAATTGATAATACGAAAGTAGGAAAAAATTAGTAACCCTGGAATTACATTAACAATCGGTATCCACTGTTTCCCGAATACTAAAGTGACAACATAGGAGTCTGTCATCAGGAAAATTAAAGCGCAAATTACAGCGGTTAAAATAGCAGTTTGCTCTACAACTTTTAATAAAGTATCTTGTTGTTCTTTATCATCTACTAATTGAGCAAAAATCGGCATTCCTAATTGATTAAATACAGCACCGACAATACTTGAAAATGCATTTGTTAGCTGATAAGCAAGATTGTAGTAACCAAGACTCGCACTACCCAAAAGTTTTCCCACGGTAAAATTATCGATGTTGAAATTGGTATACAAACCGAAGCTAGAAGCAACAGTACCAAAATAGAAAGATTGAACTTCCGATTTAACTTCTGAGTCGATTTGTAAACGGAATTTATACCTCGAATAATAACGAGTTAACACACAATTAACTAACCAAGAAGTTGTATCACCAATCACAAAAGACCAGTAACTAAAGCCCAAAAATGCAGCACCCGTAGTCGCGAGTAATCGTGTAATCGAATTAGCTAAAGTGATATTGGCGATCGCTCGATATTTTAACTGTCGCGTCATCACACTGGAATAAACATAGCTAGCAGAAGAGAGAATTAGATTAAATGCAAAAGCTACTAATATCCAGGTTAAAGTTGGCTCTTTAAAGAACATCGCTATCAGTGGTGCTGTTGCTATCACTCCCACCGCTAAAGCTAATCCCACTAATAAGCTAATAGTGTAAGCAGTGTTGACATATTTAGGATGTTCTATTCCCTTATAGATAATGAAAGCACCCGCAGTATCCTGAATGAACAACGAGAAAAAAGACCAAAAAACATAGGCAATTCCAATGATTCCGAAATCAGATGGTTGTAATAATCTTGCTAAAACCAGACTACTGAGAAAAGCAAAAATACGGGTTACGAATGTGGCGTAGGAAATCCATAAGCCATTTTTGAAAAGTGCAGTTGCTTTCACTATCAGTTTTTACCTTGTACTGAGGAAGCAAAACCGAGAGAACGTCCGATGGCTAATTTCGATACCGATGACAAACGTACCGACATCAGAGTTACTAAAGAACGCATATCTCGATAAAAAATCGAACTGTCGCACATCAAAGCTTGATCAATAAAATCTTTTGCTGTTTGCATATCACCACCTTGCAGAGACAACCGCGCTAAATAACGATACATATAAGCGTATACAGTTGGTAACATCGGCTTAACTAACATTGGCGATCGCGCTACAGCATCTTCAATAACTAGCTCCCCACTATTCCGCATTTGGACGATATTGAAAGATAATCCGGAAGGGCGCACGCGATAATCACATAAAATCCGTTTTTCTCGGTAAAATCGCCATTTGTGCGTTGCAGCAATTCGCAACCACAAATCCACATCTTCCCAACTACGCAGGTTTTCATTAAAATCGCCAACTTCATCTATCAAACAACGACGGAATACTGCATTAGAACCATGTCCAACAAAGTTTTTGCACAATAACGCCACTACAGGATTTGGATGTACGGGCTTACCGCTCAAAGTGATAAATATCGGTTTTCCATCATCGCGAATTGTCCGCGAAGCACTGTAAACTACCCCAACATCAGACTGACTATACAATCGAGCGATATGAGTTGCTAATTTATCTTTATGGTAGATATCATCACCATCAAGTAAAGCAATATATTCACCCCTTGCATGACGAATACCATAATTTCGTGCTGAAGATAAACCTCCGTTTGATTTTTGTAATAGTTGAAATCGCGAATCTCGTTGACAAATTTGCTGCACTATGGTACTAGTATTATCTGTAGAGCCATCATCAACTATCAATGCTTCAAAGTCTGAAAATGTTTGCTGTTCTAAAGAAATCAGAGTTTCTTTAATATATTTGCTGACATTGTAAGCAGGAACTATAACGCTAACTTTTGGTATTCTCACCATCATTCTTCTCCCGAAGTACTTTTGTAGAAAAATTCCCCATCAAACAATTATCGATTAACTCCAACTTCGCTGATTTCTTTGTCTAAAATATCCAAAATTTTCTCATCTTTACATATGTCAAACTTTCTCGCAAAATGAGCATTACTTTGCAAAATCGCATTATAATCATTGATGGTTAATATTTTAGGTCGTCCATTTTTAGTTTGAGAAAAATCAAAGTAACGTTTATTGTCGTTACACAAATTAAATTTTCTACTATTAATTAAGATTGTTTGGATGAAAGATTCATCTGAATTACATACTTCCTGATAGTATTCAATAACTTCCGGATGAATTTCGCAAAAATCATGCAAATAATCTACACATTTTTTAGATAATGTCGTAAAAGAAGAACCTCCATAGCAAATAAATTCTTCATTAAATAATGATTTTCTTCTTATACCAAACATTTCATATGCTAAGTTGATTCGGAAAAAAGGTTGTAAGTAATTAATTATTTTTATGGGTAGAAATAATAGCTTTAACCAATGGGGGAATTTTGTAAGTAACCCAATATTTTGATATTTAAATAAATAACGACTTTTACCTTCTTGGATACTCCAATGACTTTCGGGTGAAAAAACATTAAAGCATTCCATAAAACCATCATAATCGGTTTTTGATAAGAAATACTCAATTTCTGATATTGGCTTAATTGGGTAATCTTGACCAGAAAGATAAATTAGCCAATCGTATTCAATTTTATGATCAATCAACCATTTAATACCATTTAGATAAGATTGAATTACAAAAAAATCTCCGCGCTTTCCTCCATTACTTTTCAATACTTTAACACCACGTTTTTCTAAGCCATCCTCATCTAAATTACACTTACTAAAATCATGACTGATAATAATTTGATTACCAAAAGCTGATTTCTGAATTCTATCAACTAAACGATAAATTTGCTCCGCATTTTGATGAGTTTGTATCAAATAACAAATTTTCATGGTATTTACCAATCAAAATATAATTATTCCAATTAATAATTATGGTATTGTTTTATTGTCATAATGATTTAGAAAACTTAAATAACGCCCAAAGCATACTTTACTTTGTATCTACACAACCGAAAGTAAAGCATATAGTTAGTTCCAATTAATCCAGTGGAAGCCGAAAAAATCCCAGTGGAGCTATTAGGAAGATTACATTATAACTAAAAACAAAACTCAAAGAGAATTTTATAACTTTGGTGTTAATTCTACTCGCAAAGAAGTCTTATTAAAAATTGCCAAAGCAATATGCAAAGCAAAAGCCGGATTTCCTAACAAATAACGAGCCGCTAAACGTTTTGGTTCCCGACAAAAGCGATAAAACCACTCAAGACCAACATTAGATAGAATATGCGGACAATCTGGGACAATTCCAGCTATTCTATCAATAATCGCTCCACCAAGCATAATCGCATTAACTTGCAAGCGATCACGATGCTGTTGTACCCAACTTTCTTGAATCGGCATTCCCATGCCTACAACTAGAATATTCGGTTTAAATTGATTAATTTTCTCAATTACGACTTGATTAACTTGCGGATCTTTTTTATCAAAATACCCATGATGTCCTGCAAAATTCACTTTTGGATATTTTAACTGCAAATTATCAAGAGCCGTCTGTAAATATTCTGGCTTACCACCCAAGAAAAACACCGAAAATTTTTGCTTATTACAACTTTCTAAGATTTTAGGCATTAAAAGCGTATAGGAAGTTCGATAATCCAAAGGTAAATCCAAACCCATATAGCCAATCGCTTTTAATATCCCTACACTATCACAATTAGCAATCTCTGCACTTTGTAAAAACTCGTAATACCAAGGCAACTGCATGGAGAGATTGAAACTGTGAATATTGTAATTCGCTACAATTATTTTCTTATTTTCTGTACAAGCTTTGTGAACTACTTGCACAATTGAAGAAGTAGACATACAGTCTATTCTTCGTTCTAACAAATAAACGCTTAAAGCTGTTGATTTGTCTGTTTTACTCTCGTTTCTGGTTTGATTCGGTGTATTCTCTGCTTTTAAGTCAGAATTGCTAACTAAAAGCGTTATTAACGAAGAAAAAAAATTTGCCATACAATACAACTTTTCTGCAAATGGGTATCAGCAGCCCTAACTAAATGATATACATTACAAAACAAATCAGTGAAAAATCCTATACTTCTGATAAAAATTACAGAAATTAAATATGGGAACCCCCATAGCCCTTACATATCATGCATTCAGAAAGACTTAATTCTATTGAGAAAGCAATTAATCGCTTTGGTAGAAACACTCATTAAAGTTTTTTCTGCCATCAGTATAATTAATGAAATTATAAAGAAAAGTATCTTACAATACAAATTTAATTTTTAAAACGTGTATATACATAAATCCCCGACCTTCTGTGTTTTTTGAAAGCCAGGGAAAACAAGTCATAATCAAGAATTTCGCACAGAATACAGGAAAATTGCGCCCCGATAAATTAATTTATAGTGTTAGCCACAAACATCAGCAAAAATTAAATTGCTCAAAGACTGATTAAATAACCAATATTTCTTTTTGTGTATGGCAACTCTTTATCCTATCTGCATACAAAAGTCAAGAATAGTGACTAATAATACTTTTGTCCCGGTTTAGTTTATAAAACTAAATAATTTTTCTTACATCGAATTAGCACCAGTAGCAATTAAGCGTCTGAATAAACCTTCAGACCAACCAGTTTCTCTCAAAACAGCTTGCGAAGACACTTCCACATAAGCCTGTTCGATAAAAGCTAAGTCAATCATGCAAATACGGCTCATAGCCTCTTTAATTTCTTCGCTTTTACCATCTTTTTTGGCACGATAACCGGCTTCCCGGATTACAGTTGCCATTGCGGGTACAACGTGCTGAGGTCCAATCCCGATACGAACGTGAACTAAACCTATTTTCCAACGACGTTCAGCATAATCTTTACCCCAGTCATCCATACCTGTAAACATTTCATGGAACCACTCGATAAATGTTTCCCGCAAACGATGCATCCGTCCATCTGTAGCAGTTAAAATCGCATTCATTTCTTCATCACGTCCTAAATAAGCGTAGAAATGTTCTGCCATTTCTGGAGCAATTTCTTTTCCCCAATCTGTTTCAGATTTAAGCAGCATTTTATCTTCTGCTGTTAAGCAAACGCGCTTTTCCAAAGTAGACATAAACGCTTGTGGTTCTATACTCATTGTCAGAAACTCCTATTATTTATTAAAAAACTAGTAGAAAATATGATCAGCCCAATTCTTAAGCCAACAATTAGTTTAAATTTCCTAATTTTCCTAATGTTGAACTTAAGATAAATACCAGTATTTACACAATCAAAACATCATCCAGATTTGAACTGAAACTAGATAAAATCACCAATCCAAACATCCGTATAAGGACTATATTGCATGACAACTCAAGCCATTAACGGCGCGATTTTAGCAACAACTCGTTTCACTTCTAGAAATAATAAACCTTGCTTAACACCTGCTCCAGCTAAAACCAGCAAAACAGCATCAGCACCACAACCAACCAACACACCGTAACCTTTTTCCCCTTCTACAACAATTCTATCGATGCTTCCACGAGCTAATTCTCTACCGATACGTTCACCTAGAGAAAGCATAGATGCAGACATTGCAGCAGTACGTTCTTCATCCATTCCACCGGGTAAAACCGAAGCCAAAGCCAAACCATCAGGACTTACCAAGGCCGCACCTTGGACATCAGAAGCAGCGCTGACAAAATTTTGCAGTTCGTCTTGCAGCATGGAAACGTTAATCATTTTTTTTCCCTCCAGAATTGTTGGTAAAGATATTTGAGCAATTTCCGCAGTCGGCTGAGTTAATGTAATTTCGCTTACATTTTCTGGCAAAAAATCAGTATTATCATCAGTTGTAAGTTGAGGATAAATTACCCCTTCTGACAACTCCAAAGAGTTTACTGACTCAGCAGGAAGTTTTTGAAATGCTCCTAAAAGAAGCTTAATAATTTTACCCAGAGGCATTATTCCTGACTCCTGAGCGTTATCTTCAAGTTTTAATTTATCCACTTTTAACTAGATAAATCCCCAACCTCAAGACTTGGTAAATTTTAAAACGAAAAAGGTTAAATTTAGAATAAGAAAGAGTTATTTATTGGTTATGTTTTACAAGTAGGATGTTGGGAGTTGGGAGTTAGGAGTTTTGAGTTAGGAGTTAGGAGTTAGGAGTTAGGAGTTGGGAGTTAGGAGTTGGGAGTTAGGAGTTGGGAGTTAGGAGTTAGGAGTTTTGAGTTAGCAGTTAGGAGTTTTGAGTTAGCAGTTAGGAGTTTTGAGTTAGGAGTGAGGAATTAAGAATTTTCTCTCCCCATCTCCCCATCTCCCC
>NZ_JADEWL010000181.1 GCF_015207665.1 Plectonema cf. radiosum LEGE 06105 | reverse complement strand
CCCTCCTAGGGTCCAGAAAAAATTGCCTCTTCTATATCTTTGCGACTAAGAGAATACTTAAATGAGCGTTGGATATCTTCTCTATTGTTTCCAGCATTGATATATCGCACTGTAATTTCTTCAATGTCAAGCAAAATTTCTGCTTCCCAAGAAGGTCGGTTTACGCGCCATATATGTAAATATGTTTCGTCTTGTTGACAGCCTTTATCTTTTAACCATTGCTCAATTTGAGGAAGTGGATGATTATATAGTGGGGTTTCTGAATTTAAAAGATACATCATAATTAGTTGTTAGTTGATGGTTGATAGTCGATGGTTGATAGTTGTTAGTTGATGGTTGATGGTGGTTGGTTGTTAGTTGATGATGGTTGGTTGACTGTTGATAACTGTTAACTGTTAACTGATAGTTGATGGTTGATTGATAACTGTTAACTGATAGTTGGTTGCTGTTGCTATAATTTAGTATTTTGAGATTTTAATTATTGTGAAATTGATTGACAATATTTGATTTATTTGAGTTAATTATTTGCTGCACTACAATATCTGGCTGTTGTATATTTGTTTGAAAAGCTGCTTCACCTTTAGTTAAACCTACGGCAATTACTAAGAGCAAACATCCTAAAAAGGTTAATCCGAGAATAAATAAAGCAAAAATCTCACCTGGTGAAAGGGGGCGATCGCTAGCATCAAGGTAAGCGGATCTAGATAGATGACGAGTTTGAGAAACTGGATGATTCAGATCGGAGGGTGCTTGAATCACCGAAAAGCGGGAATAGCCAATTTTCAAGTCGTAACTCAAGCGCTTTTGGGGATTGCTGAGGGTACCGTAAGCTTCGTTAAGTTTTTGAAATTTAACGGTAGCGATCGCGGTGGGTAAATCAGTGGTATCGGGATGATAGCGTTTGCTAAGTTCTCGATAAGCACGACGGATTTCGATGGCTGAAGCTCCTGGATGAACACCTAACAAGGAATAGTAGGTAGGTTCACTGCGGCTTGGTATTGTCCGATTTTGATTCACAGCTATGTTCGTTACCTTGCGGGCAGCTTTTTCTCATATTTTAAAACAATAGCAGTAAGCATATTGGTTAGGACATCATAATTTTGCTTTTAAAGGAACAGGTAAATCCCCCATTTCTCACAAACAAGAAGGAAGTTGGAGTCAGTAGTTAGTAGTTAGTAGTTAGTAGTTAGTAGTGGGAAAATCAATTTGTCACGAATCCGCCTACCACTTACTTGTGAGAAATCCAGAAAATGTCTTAACAATTGTGGCTACTGCTATATTTTTATTATGGCAAGCGATGACAATCACCATTATATAAATAAATATTTGTGAATTTATTTGTGAATTTGAGTTTAAATTCTGCTGGGGATTGGATTATTTAATTAAATTACCGCGAGGTTTGAAAGTTTCAATTTCTCGTAACTTTTCGTAAAGTTCGCGTTCTTGGGGACTAATATTTTTAGGAGTAATGATTTGAATTTCTACGAGTTGATTTCCGCGCTTACCTTTTTCGTCAGGATAGCCTTTACCTTCTAAGCGTAACCGTTGACCTGACCTAACTCCTGGAGGAATTGTCATTTTTACTAGTCCATCTAAGGTCGGTGCTTCTACTTGTCCTCCTAAAACTGCTTCGCAGGGAGTAATCGGTACCTGACAGTGGATATCGGTGCCTTCAAGTTTAAAAACATGATGGGGTTGTACGGTAATTTTAAGGTATAAATCACCCCCACTAATGCCTTGGTTTCGCAATCGGATAGTTTGTCCTGTTACCATACCTGGGGGCATATTAACTTCTAAAGAACGTCCATCTTCAAGACGAATTCTTTCTAAACCACCTTGGTAAGCTTTTTCTAAGGGTAAAGTTAATCTTGCTTCGATATCGCGACGAGTTGGACGCGAGTTTGGAGTGTAAGCAACTTTTGTTTTTGGAGTACGAAATGGGTCAGTATTTGTACTATCCGTGTAACTACTAGATGTATTAGCTGCTTGATTTTTGACACCAAAAACTTGGTCGATAAAGGTATCAAAATTATCGTATTTAGCAGGATTGACATCTTGTGTACGACCGTTTGCTTGATTCGATGTTTTGCGCGACTTTGACCCAGCAAAACCATTTTGCTTCCAGAAAACGCTAAATTGGTCGTATTGAGCGCGTTTACTGGGGTCGCTTAACACTTCATAAGCTTCATTTATATCTTTAAATTTTTCTTCTGAGGTTTTGTCACCAGGATTGAGGTCTGGGTGAAATTGTCGCGCTAATCGTCGATAACTTTTTTTGATTTCCTCATTTGTCGCATTTTTAGATACTCCTAAAATTTCGTAATAATCCCGAAAATTTTGCAAGTTCTGCATAGTAATTTGTTTAAATGAATCGATTAATAGATTTTTTGTTTCTTAATAATTTACGTTTCGGTTGGTAATTTCAGGTCGATCACAAAGATGAAACGATTCCTAATTGGTTTTTATGGGATTTTGTGCTGGCTTTTATATTTCTATTTTGTACTCTCGTTCAGTATTAAAATCCGTATATAGAACTCCTAATTGAAAAAAAATCAGTACACTTCCCTATTCCCTAGCCCCTATTCCTTATATGGCTGCCCCACGATAGCCGCTAATAGTTAATTAAATAGGATTATTTCACTACTCATATTGTGAATATAGTGAAAAGATTAAAGGGGTGGTTTACCGTTCCACAAAGAAAAATTTATATTCAGTTGTCAAAGCTAATTTAAAAAACACTACAACCAATCATCATCCTCTTCATCCCAGTTATCTTGATAGCTCGGTTTCGCTGGTTTACGTGACGAATAACCTTTGTCATAGCTTGGGTAGCTTGAGTCGCTGTTGTTTCTGGTACCCGAATCTCGGTAGGAATCTCGACCACCATTGCGATCGCCATCTCGACCATAACCCCGGTCTAAATCCCTACCACCATAACTTTTGTCGGCATCTCTACCGTATCCCCCCCCGTCGGCATCTCTAGTACCATAACCTCTGTCGTAATCTTTGCCGTAACCTCCTCGGTCATAATCTTTTCCGTAGCCCCGATTTGAATCCCTACCGTAACCCTTGTCGTAAAAATCATCATCCCGATCTTTGTCACCGATAAAGATATCGCGGATGGTACCGAATAAATCGTCTTCTTCGTCTTCAGCGTAGTACTGACGAACTTCTTTATTTAAATCGGATAAAGCATCTTGTAAATCGGCGTAAGTTTGGTCAATACCGCGATCGTCATCTGCTTTTAAGCTATCGCGTAAATCTCGACAAATATTATCAATTCGTTGACGACGATTGCGAGCAAATTGCATTCCAAAATCCAGCGCTACTTCTCGCAGTTGTCTTTCGGCTTGTAAAATTAATGCTTCGGATTTGGTGCGTTTTTCTACTTTCTCTTTACGCTGTCTGTCTACGTCGGCAAATTTTTCTGCTTCCCGAATCGCCTGCTGAATATCAGCTTCAGTCAAGTTGGAAGCGCCTTGAATGGTAATACTTTGTTCTCTTCCTGTGGTTTTATCTAATGCCGTTACCTGTAAAATTCCGTTGGCATCAATATCAAAAGATACTTGAATCTGCGGTATTCCCCTAGGTGCGGGAGGAATGCCATACAGTTTAAAACGTCCTAAGGCTTTGTTATCGGCAGCCATTTCCCGCTCGCCTTGAACTACGTGGATTTCCACGGTGTTTTGGTTATTTTCGGAAGTTGAGAAAATATCGGAACGGCGGACGGGTATGGTAGTGTTGCGAGGAATGAGCTTTTTCATTAACCCGCCGATGGTTTCCAAGCCGATTGATAGGGGAGTGACATCCAGCAGCAATACATCTTTAAATTCACCAGCAAGAATACCGGCTTGTACCGCAGCACCAATACCCACAACTTCATCGGGATTAACATTTTGATTGGGCTGCAAGCCAATCATTCCCTCGACCAATTTTTCGATAATTGGCATTCTGGTTGAACCACCGACAAGTACAACTTCTTCGATGTCTCGCGGTGTCATTCCAGCATCTCGCAGCGCTCGTTTGACAGGAATTCGCAATTTACCCAACAAATCGTCACACATTCCTTCAAATTGGGAACGAGTCAAACGAGTTTCTAAATGTTTTGGACCATCTTGGTCGGCGGTAATAAAAGGTAAATTAATATCGGTAACGCTGACTGCCGAAAGTTCAATTTTCGCCTTTTCCGCAGCTTCCATTAAACGTTGTAAAGCTTGGCGATCGCGTCTTAAATCTACCCCTTCATCTTCAAGGAATTTCTCGGCTAACCAATCGACAATCCGCTTATCAAAGTCGTTTCCACCCAATTGAGTATCGCCGGATGTGGCTTTGACTTCAAATACACCGTCACCGATTTCTAAGATGGATACGTCAAAAGTTCCACCACCCAAATCAAATACTAAAATAATTTCGTTTTCGGCTTTATCTAAACCGTAAGCCAAAGAAGCGGCAGTTGGTTCGTTAAGAATTCGTAATACTTCTAAACCAGCAATTCTTCCCGCATCCCTGGTAGCTTGTCGCTGAGCATCATTAAAATAAGCAGGAACGGTAATGACTGCACCCGTTACAGCTTCACCTAAGTATCTACTAGCATCTTCGGCTAATTTCTTGAGAATCATCGCCGAAAGTTCTTCTGGTGCGAAATCTTTCTTAAGACGAGGACAAACAATTTTAATATTACCAAATTCGTCTTTGCGAACTGTATAAGGAACTCGTTTCGATTCTGGATTTAATTCCGAATATTTGCGTCCCATAAAACGCTTGATGGCAAAAAAGGTATTCTGAGGATTGAGAACAGTTTGTCTGCGTGCCATTTGTCCCACAACCTTTTCGCCGTCTTTGCTAAAGCCCACAACGGAGGGAGTGGTTCGCATTCCTTCTGCATTGGCAATAACCACCGGCTTGCCACCTTCCATCACGGCGACTACAGAGTTTGTTGTACCCAAGTCGATGCCTACTACCTTGCCCATGCCCTACGTTTCTCCTAGTATCTTTTATAAATATATGTTTAGAAGTAATGCTTGATTTATTGTATCTTGCAGTTGAGGAATACATTGTCAACCTTCATAAGCAAAAATCAAGTCTGAAATTGGAAATAATTTAATTAATCTACAATTTATCTACAAAACAAGCGATTAACAGCCCTACTTGATTTTTTCACCCAATCAGGTAATAAATGTACCTGAAAAAACATTTGTTAATTTATGCTTCATCCTTTATCCTTCATAGTTCTTGGTTAATCCGTGGATTTAAAAAAACAACTCGTTGCCCATCTTATCCAAATAACACGAGAACGTGACCCTTATTTAGCTACAGGGGGACATTTCTTTGTTCAAGAATACATTCGTGCTTCTTTTTCACAATGGGGAAGTGTGGAAATCCACACCTTTAAAGTTGGTAGCAAAGTTTGTGAAAATCTGATCTTGAATTTACCTTCAGATTCTAAATCTGGAAAGAGTAATTTATCACCTATTTTAATTGCAGCTCATTATGATGCCGTGCCGGGAACTCCTGGTGCTGATGATAATGCTACCGGAGTAGCGGTTTTATTAGAACTCGCGAGAATTTTTGCTACACAGCCCACAAAGTATCCGTTGCGACTCGTGGCTTTTGATATGGAAGAATCTGGTTTGTTGGGTAGCAGTGATTATGTCGCAAAATTGCGACGAGAAAAGCAAAAATTACGTTTGATGATGTCTTTGGAAATGTTAGGTTATTGCGATGCAAATCCGGGGACACAAAATTATCCTGCTCCATTTTTAGAAAGATTTTATCCGAATACAGGTGATTTTATTGCTTTAATTGGTAATTTCAAAACTCTCCCCGATTTATTTCGACTCCGCAACAGTTTTTGTCAAAGTGGAACTAAGAGTGAATTTTTACCAGTTGTGAATCAAGGTAAAATTGTTCCTCCGACAAGACGGAGCGACCATGCACCATTTTGGGATGCCGGATATCCAGCGATAATGGTGACAGATACTTCATTTATGCGAAATCCTCATTATCACAAGCCCAGCGATAAAATTGGGACTTTGGATTTAGATTTTTTGACGGGGGTTTGTCGGGGTTTGGAAGTAGGGATAAGGAAATTGTGATTAACAAGGTAATTATATTGTAATTACTCTTTTTCCGCTGAAAGATTACCTAAAAAAAACCGTCCTAGACGCAGCGTTAGCGGAGCGTGTCCGTAAGCACATAAAGTGTGGTCTTGGGGGTTTCTCCCCACGAACAACTTTTCAAGCTAGAGAGCACGGAGGAAAGAGATTTCATAGAGGTAGCTAATTTTAGGGCGGGAAGGGAGTAAGAAAAAAATATTTGGCAATTAATAAGACTATGATTTGCTCTTCAAATGAAAGAGATACTCTGAATAATCAGGGTATAAAAGTTGGTGTAATTGAAATTAAAGGAGGAACCGATCCAGCAGGGGCGCTTGAACGTTATGGTGCTGCAAAAAAATCTTTTGAAGAAGCTTTTCGCATAAATCCAGAAGTTAATACTCGTATTGAAAACGATTCTACAATATCTACTTATTTTAATTTAACTGAAATATTAACTGAGCAGAAATTACAATACAAAAATTTTATTCAAGAAGTGTTTTCACTATTACAACAGTAATAAAATAAAAAAAAATCCTACAGCTAGATAAATTAAATCATCCGGTTCGCAATTACAAAATTATTAAAACTTTAACGTTGAAAAATCAGGTTGTGTCACAATAGCGGTATTATTTATAACACAGACTGCAAGGAGTAAACAACTATGGCTGATTATAAGCTAGATCGTGTAGTCGCTGCGATGGGGTTGACGGAAGAACAGAAAAAGCAAATTATTGAGCAGTCGATTCGAGAAGAAAGAGAAGAAATTGTTGAACAAGCTTTAAGTTTTATCGAAAATATATACGTTCATTTACCTCTGAAACGTGCGAGAAATGCTGTCGATCCATTACAGCGTTTGAAGTTACTTAAATATCGGTTGGTGAAGATGAATGAACTTAATTTTCAGCAAGAAATGATAAGCATATTTACAGAGTTAAGAGATTTACAGACAGTTTATCTGCCTCCGATGCCTTATCAATCGATCAATTTTGTTTTACCTTTTCTGATAGATGAATTCTATGAAGGTAATCAAAGATTTTACGTTGTTTCTCATGTCAATGAGGATTTTGAACATCCCAATTTTCACAAAGGAGTGATAATTACTCATTGGAATGGTATACCTATTGAACGTGCAATTGAGTTAAATGGTATACGAACTTATGGTAATAATGAACGCTCAGGTAGAATTCATAGTTTAAATTCGATGACGGTTCGTTCGGGAAGTAAATATTTGGTTGCCGATGAAGAATGGTTATATATTTCTTATTTAACAGCAAATCAAGAACATTACGAACATCGTTTTCAATGGCAAACTTGGAATTTACCAGCAACTCAAGTTATTGGTAATTCTAAAGTATATGGCTCTTTAGGAGTTGATTTTGAAGCTGTAAAATTACAGAAAATTAAGAAAAGTTTGTTTGCTTCAATTGCTAAACGGGATAATCAGATATGTGATGAAACTGATTTTAAATGGAGTATTTATAGTACTGACTCTGGTGAATTTGGCTATATGAAAATTCCCAGTTTTATGATTTATGATAGACAGCAATTTATTCAAGATTTGATTCGTGTTTTGGAAGAGTTACCTAGAGATGGTTTAATTATTGATGTTCGCGGGAATAGCGGTGGATATATTGAAGCCGGTGAAATGATTCTGCAACTTTTCACGACAAATAAAATTCAACCAGCATTATTTCAATTTATTAATACACCGACAACTCTAAAAATAGCATCAGAACCTTGGAAAAGTTCTATTGAATGTTCTCTTGATACAGGTAATGTTTATTCTAGAGCTTATCCTATTAGCGGAAATTCTGATTATATTGATGAGATTAATCAATACGGAAAAAAATATTTTGGTCCCGTTATTTTGATAACCGATACATTATCTTATGGTGCTACAGAGATATTTGCAGCAGGATTCCAGGATAATGCTATTGGACCAATTCTTGGTATTAATGGAAATACTGGTGGTGGTGGTGCAAATGTTTGGGAATATGATGATTTATTCCATCCTTTAGATTTTTCTCCTCTACCTCGAAATGCACAAATTACCATGGCTGTAAAACGTTCGCTGCGTGTGGGAAATCACAATGGTTTTTCCTTAGAAGATTGTGGAGTTATTCCTGATTATATTCATCATATGACTCGCAATGATGTTTTAAATGGTAATGTCGATTTGATTGAAAAATCTACGAGTATTTTGGCAAATATGAAAGGATTACATCATTTACCTTTAGAAGTATTTTAAACGGGTTCATGATGTAGAGACGTAGCACTGCTACGTCTTTTTGTCTGGCAGATAACCCTAAATTTTTGTATTGTTGTCTGGCAGATAACCCTAAATTTTTGTATTGTTGTCTGGCAGATAATGCTGAATTTTGGTGTTTTGTCTGGCAGATAATGCTGAATTTTGGTGTTTTGTCTGGCAGATAATGCTGAATTTTGGTGTTTTGTCTGGCAGATAATGCTGAATTTTTGTATTGTTGTCTGGCAGATAATGCTGAATTTTGGTGTTTTGTCTGGCAGATAATGCTGAATTTTTGTATTGTTATATGTTTGGTAACAGCGTAAATGGGAGGAGACGTAGCAGTGCTACGTCTCTACATTAGTGATTTCATCTATCTACAGAATGATGTCTACAGAATGATGTTTTTTTTAATAATGTATTTAAAATATTTATGTAATAAAACTCAAATATGAATTAAAAAAATGAGTGAAGAATTAAAAAAAGGTGATCAAGTGCAGTGGAATACTGCTCAAGGTAAAACTACTGGTGAAGTTAAAAAGAAGTTGACTTCAGAAACAGATATTAAAGGACATCATGTTGCAGCTTCAAAAGATAATCCGGAATATTTAGTTGAAAGCGAAAAAAGTGGCAAAAAAGCGGCTCATAAACCTGAGTCTTTAGAAAAAGTAGAGGAATAATATACAAACAGGATTTACGCACGGACTACGTATTTACGTCATTATTCGCTGCGCGAAGTAATCACCTTTATGTGCGGTTGATCGCAAAGCCTTATTTATCGTGACGAGTGCGTAAGTTCTAACAAAAAATATTTGTCGTATTCTTGATTTTTAACTTATGAGTAAGGATACAAAAACGGTAATTGAAGAATTTAATCATGCTGTAAATATGACAGCAAAACAATTGGAATCTTGGTTGGGAACTGAGGAATCTCAATCAGTTGGACAAAAAGATGATGGTGATGATGAATCAAAAGGACATAAGTCTGGTAAGCAGATTATCGACATTTTGCGAAAGAAAAAAGAGGATTACAATGATGAGGATATATCGCATATGAAGAAAGTTGTTAGCTACGTTCATCGTCATTCTGCACAGAAACCAGATGGTAATATTGAAGAGACTCCTTGGCGTTATTCGTTAATGAATTGGGGACACGATCCGTTGAAATAAAGTTTAGCATCTGTTCTAAAACACAATCATCGTAAATCAGAAGTCGGGTTTTTAGCTGAAAATATCTCTCAGGCAAGACAATCATCATAAAAACCCGACTTCTCTGCTGACTCGCTTACAAAGCATCAAGAAAATCAATCCCTGGTAATTCGCGCTGCTCAAGTTGACTGTTAATATATTCGGCTGCGGCAATTCCAGAAAGCATTGCACTTTCAATTAGATTTCCACCACACCAATCTCCGCAACATACTAACGGTAAAGGTGTTTCTGCTGCTAAACAAGATTGTTTAATTGGGGTTTTGGGAAAAGCATATCTCCACCGATGTACTTGCATCCATTGGGGATTTTTCAACCACTGTAATTTTAAAGTGGAAGCAGCATTTTCTAGTATTTGTTGTCCAACTTGTTGTAAATCTACTGATTCAAAGTAACGTTGAGCGAAATCAGCACTACTGTGAATCACAAAATGTGGTTGTGCGGGATTTTTTCGTTTGCTACTATCTAACCCAATCCATCCCAAAATAGAGTTGTCTTTAAATGTAATTGCTTTCCATTCTGGAAGTTGCGGTAATGAATCCGGATATCCTGCCATGACTGTCAAACTAGGGTCAAATTCCACACTAAGTAATTTTTCTAGAAAACGATTATTTAACAATTCTACTGATGCTTCTAATAACATCACAGCTTGAGGTGCAGGAATCGCAATCACTACAGATGAAGCTGTAAATTCTTCGTTAGTATCGCTGGTTAAAAACCATTGATTTTGAGAATTAAAAGTAATCGAATTAACACGTTGATTGTGAATTATTTCTAAGCTTTGTGTGAGAAATTTTGCGATCGCATTCATTCCAGACGGTGCAATGTAGGGAAGAGATGATGGAATGTTAGGGATAATAGATGAAGAATTAGCTTGTATTTCGTGAACAGTTTTAGTCCAAACTTCTAACTCACCTTTTTCAATGAGTAAATTTACTAAACGTTGTAAAACTTCACCTTTTGGTTTGAGATAACAAGCACCATGATCCGCTTGTGTTTCAAATAAACGACGGGTAGCAACTCTTCCACCAACACCACGAGATTTATCTATTACCCTTACTGAATATCCGGCTTGCGTTAATTGCTGAGCGCAAACTAAACCCGACATTCCGGCACCAATTACAGCAACATTAGTCATTAGTCAATAGCCTACTATATATAATTATCAGTTTTCTACAGTCTTACAAAGGATTACCAATGAGTGCCGAAAGCTAATAGTAGAATAAAGTACGGGAAAAAACTAATGTAAGAAATCTAAGGGAGGAAGGGAAATTGGATGAATTAAGGGTAGCGCTAGAGTTAGCTACTGAAGAAGAATTGCAAGATTTAACTGCAATTTTATTTAGTCGTAAGTTTAATCCTTTGGATTACGTGCAAACACCAGATCCGATAGAAGTGCAAAGTCAAAGTCGTCAAGCTTGGTTGGATACACTTGAGGAACGTTTTCGCTTTTTAGCCGCTCCTGGAATGACAGTATTACAGGGACGTAGCAAACAGGTAACTTATCGTGAAGCTTTGTTACAAGTCTGTAAATATTTAAAAATTCCTTATTCTGACGAGTTAACAACCGTAGATTTAGAAGCTGAAGTGTTTCTGCATCTTTTAGGAAAAGTTTGGAACAAACTACCTGCGGGAGAAAAAAGAAAGTTAACCGAAAAGGTACAGCAGCAGTTAGTAAAATCGGAACTCAAGGAACCTTTACCTTTGACTTTACAAAAAGACCCCTTGGGTTTAATTTTTAAAGGTGGTAGTGCTTTAGCTGTGACTTCGGTGATTCAACCAATGTTACTCAAGCAAATTACTCGTCAGTTTGCTACTCATTTAGCTACTTATCAAGTTGCTAAACAAGCTGCAATTAAAGGTGGAACTGTCGCTGCAAAGCAATTTCAAGGTTATGCAACTGCACAAATAGCCCGTCAGGGTATGGCTGTAAGTGCAGCACGTTATGGTGCCGTCAGAAGCGTATTTGCATTTGTAGGGCCGATGATGTGGGCTTGGTTTTTCGCCGATTTAGGATGGAGGGCGATCGCCACAAATTATGGTCGAATTATTCCCACTATCTTCGCTTTGGCTCAAATTCGTCTGACAAGGGATGAATATTGGGAAATGGCTTAGGAAGTGGACAAGGGGATGGGG
>NZ_JADEWL010000321.1 GCF_015207665.1 Plectonema cf. radiosum LEGE 06105 | reverse complement strand
AAGCCAATCCCGATGCCAAAATTAAGTTTCCTAGTGCTATTGACCTACACAAGTGGTTGGTGGCATTGGTGAAATCCGAGAATGAATGGTATTATGAATGCTCCAAATCCACACCACAGCAAGCATTAATGGCATTGCGTGAATCTTGGAAGCGTTGCTTCAACAAAACGAATGGTGTTCCAAAGTTCAAAAAAAAAGGCAGGCGTGACTCTTTCACCCTCGAAGGTACTGTCAAAATACTTGGAAACAATAAAATTCAAGTACCTGTAATTGGTGTTCTCAGAACTTACGAACGACTGCCACAAGTCCTAATCAAATCTTGTACAATAAGACGCGAAGCCGATAGATGGTTTATTAGTTTCCGAAAAGATGTCGAGCAGCTTTACGAGACCAATACAAGCATTGTAGGCGTTGACCTCGGTGTCAAAAGCCTCGCAACCCTTTCAACTGGTGAGGTAATTCAAGGTGCTAAATCTTACCGAAAATATGAAGCAAAGTTGTCCAGAATGCAATGGTTGAATCGTCATAAAATCATCGGTTCAAGCAATTGGAAGAAAGCACAATTGCTTCGAGCTAGGTTACACAGAAAAATAGCCAACATCCGTAAAGACACGCTGCATAAGCTCACCACATTACTAGCCAAAAACCACGGCACAGTAGTGATTGAAGACCTCAACGTGTCCGGCATGATGGCTAATCACAAACTGGCTAAAGCTATTGCTGATATGGGATTTTATGAATTTCGTAGACAGTTGACCTACAAGTGTACCTTGCGAGGCTCCAAGCTGGTTGTGGTCGATAGATGGTTTCCAAGCTCTAAAACTTGTTCTAATTGTGGAACCAAAAAAGAAGCACTCTCGCTATCAGAAAGAGTGTTTGAGTGCGGACATTGCGGTTTTGTTTTGGATAGAGACTTAAACGCCGCAATTAATTTGTCCAAAATCGCCAGTTAGGTGAGGTTAGCCTGTGGACTGGTGAGTGCCGACACTGCCAGAATGAAGTAGGAAGTAAACGAAGCCCAAAGTAAATATTTCCAACTATGGGTAGCTTTGGGTAAGTGTTATGTAACGG
>NZ_JADEWL010000021.1 GCF_015207665.1 Plectonema cf. radiosum LEGE 06105 | reverse complement strand
CCATCACCCCATCTCCTACATCCCCACACCATCGCACATTTTCTTCTCGCTCTCATCTTCAGGAGGATAAGTCTTAAAATATTCGCGCATAAAATCACACCCTTCCTTGAGTAAATAATCAACATCCCACTTCCATAGTTTAACCGTGTTGTCAGCACCTACAGAAGCCAGCATCTTACCATCCGGGCTGAAACTGACTCTATAAACAAAGTCTGTATGTCCAATAAGAGTTTTTATGAGTTTTCCACTGTCGGTATCCCAAAGTTTCACCGTCTTGTCAGCACTTGCAGAAACGAGTATCTTGCCATCCGGGCTGAAGCTCACCCCAAAAACTGTGTCTCCATGTTCAGCGAGGGTTTGAATCAGTTCGCCACTGTCGGTATTCCACAGTTTTACCGTCGTGTCACGACTAGCAGAAGCGAGGATTTTACCATCCGGACTAAAGCTTACCCCAAGAACTTCGCTTGTATGTCCGGTGAGAGTTTTAATCACTTTACCACTGTCGGTATTCCACAGTTTTACCGTCGTGTCACCACTAGCAGAAGCGAGGATTTTACCATCCGGGCTAAAGCTAACTCCATAAACTGCGTTTCCATGTCCGATGAGGGTTTTAATCAGTTTACCACTGTCGGTATCCCACAGTTTTATCGTCTGATCACCACTAGCAGAAGCGAGGATTTTAACGTTGGGATTAAAGCTCAACTCACGAACCTCGTTTTTATGTCCGGTAAGGGTTTTAATTAGTTTGCCAGTGTCGGCATCCCATAATTTTACCGTCTGGTCACCACTAGCAGAAGCGAGGATTTTACCATTGGGGCTAAAGCTGGCAGCATAAACATAGTTTTTATGCTCGGTAAGGGTTTTAATTAATTCGCCAGTGTCAGTATTCCACAATTTTACCGTGTTGTCACCACTTGCAGAAGCCAGCATCTTAGCGTTGGGGCTAAAGCTCGCCCCATTAACCCAATTTGTATGCCCGACAAGGGTTTTAATTGGTTCGTCACTGTCGGTATTCCACAATTTTACCGTGTTGTCAGCACTTGCAGAAGCAATCGTTTTACCATCTCGACTAAAGCTCACCCCATAAACCGTACTTCTATGCCCAATAAGGGTTTTAATTGGTTCGCCACTGTCGGTATTCCACAATTTTACCATCTTGTCACGACTTGCAGAAGCGAGTATCTTACCATCGGGGCTGAAACTGATCCCATAAACCTCGCTTTTATGCCCGGCAAGGGTTTTAATTGGTTCGCCACTGTCGGTATTCCACAGTTTTACCGTCTTGTCATCACTTGCAGAAGCGAGCGTCTTGCCGTTGGCACTAAAGCTAACTTCACGAACCACGTTTTGATGCCCGCGTAGGGTTTTTATTTCTTTGCCGGTGTCGGCATCCCACAATTTTATGGTGTTGTCAGCACTTGCAGAAGCGATTGTTTTACCATCTGGACTAAAGCTGATGCTCAGAACAAAGTTTGTATGCCTGGCAAGGATTTTAATTAATTCGCCAGTGTCGGTATTCCACAATTTTACGGTGTTATCACCACTTGCAGAAGCAATCGTTTTACCATCTGGACTGAAGCTGATTCCATTAACCGAGTCTGTATGTCCGGTAAGGGTTTTAATCAGTTTGCCGGTGTAGGCATCCCAGAGCTTGATCGTCCTGTCACTACTTGCAGAAACGAGCATCTTACCGTTGGGACTAAAGCTCACCCCCTTAACTATTTTTATGTGTCCGGTGAGAGTTCTAATTTCTTTGCCGGTTTCGCTATTCCAGAGTTTCACCGTATTATCAGAACTAGCAGAAGCGAGCATCTTACCGTTAGGGCTAAAACTCACCCCATTAACCCAGTTTGCGTGTCCTCCCAAGGTATTCGGTACGGCAAGGCTGTGAACTGTATTTAATAATGCTAGGTCTACCTGAGTGCGAGTGTTCGCATCTTTTATCCAAAGACTATCTGATTGTTTCTTGGCTTTGATTGCTTCCTTCATTGCATATAATTGGCTATTTGCAAGAAGGCGAGACTCAGAGCTTTGGATTATACCCATAATACTTTGCTCTTGGGCTTCTTGTTGTTGAATCAAGGCATATACAGTGGCTACACTCGCCAACCCTGCGAGGGTTGAACCAATTAAAGCAAACATTCTAGCTCTTTTTAATTGTCTATCTCTTAACCCCACACTCGCATTAATAAAGCGATTCGCTTCGTCATTAAACCC
Organism: Plectonema cf. radiosum LEGE 06105; assembly: GCF_015207665.1. Classification (GTDB taxonomy): domain Bacteria; phylum Cyanobacteriota; class Cyanobacteriia; order Cyanobacteriales; family Nostocaceae; genus Rivularia; species Rivularia radiosa_A. The sequence goes on along the minus strand of NZ_JADEWL010000021.1, from coordinate 73,523 downwards.
ACCCAAAACTTGGTAAAAATTGTCGTCTTTCCGCAATTCCAAAATCTGCTCTAACTTAGAACCAGTCCACAGTTCATCTTCTGGTTTTTTTATTTGCCAGCGTTTAACATCTTCATATAAACGGTTACGTACAGCAATACCTTGACGATTTTTCTTAATCCAATTATCTAACTTATCCCAACAAGTCAGCAGAATTTCGTGGGTAATTTCGATTGTCGAGTTTGATTTCACCGACTTTGACGAGCGGAATAACTCCTTTTTCGAGTCAGTCTTAGATAAGTCAGCATCACTCACCAGCAAATTCTCATTCACCAACTTTAACAACACATCCCTTTCATCATCCCTAAACTCAGATAAAAGCGCTCGTCTGCGAACGGGTTTCCACTCAATCCCGGATTCAGCACTTTCGCCAATCCCAACCAACTTCAGAAAAATTCTTTGTCCAGCCAACTTTTCCGATGGTGACAAATTGTCATAAATAGAATCTACGTGTTGTTGCAGCGCACCCGTTACACCGCCTAAATCTTCGTATGTACTAGCATTCAAAACCCGGTCATTAATACTACCAGTTCTGACTTCTTCTTCCCACAATAATTTTAAAGTGTATTGCAACAGAGGTAAACAACCCGCTTGTCCTTGAACCTCAGTAATAATTTTATCTACTAATCCAGGTTCAAAAATCATCCCATGATGCGCCGCAGGTTGTTCGATTGCTAAGCGTAATTCGTTCCGCTGCATTTCTACAATCATCGGACGATGCTTCTGTGTTGCTTCCACAAGTTGGGGAAAATCGCTTAATTTTTCCAAAAAATCAGCCCGCATCGTCGCCATTATTTTGACACCAGGTAATTTTACTTGACTCAATTTCATTAACCCATTGATAAATTCGCGCCGCTTATGTTCATCGCTGATAGTAAATAATTCTTCAAATTGGTCAATAAAAATCAACCAAAACTCCGAAGATTTCTTGAGATTATTTACTACTTGAATTAAAGTTTCTTCCTTGACTTCGCGTGCAAGATTCACTTCAGCTTGCTGATATTTATTATTGCGTAAACTAGTGTAAAAAGAATCAAATGGGTCAGCATCTGGAGTAAATGTCAAATTAATAAACCCCGTCCTATATTTGCTTTCTAACCAGGGAATCAAACCCGCTCTTACCACCGAAGATTTACCGCTACCGCTTGGGCCAAAAAGCAAGATTAAATTGGTATGTTCTAATTCATCAACTAAAGTAGTTATAAAATTATCGCGTCCAAAAAACAATTCTTTATCTCTTGATTCAAATGTTTTTAAACCCTTGTAGGGAGAAGATATAATTAATACTCGACTAGTAATCTGCTTTTCCGAAATTTGTAAAATTTCGGTTTGATTAAAAGTAAGTACATTACCTTCACCATGTACCTGGACGTTTTTATTTCCTTGAGTTGCCTGTATTCCTCCATGTACTTCAGAATTTTCTACTTGTTGCTCGATACCGGAATTTTGTATAGGTTTATTCATAATTTTTTCATGATAATTAAATTATTGTTACCATGCTCTGTATAGTAATAATATTAAGAGGTTCCGCCTCTTGCTTGTCTTAAAGCACAAGGTTCTGCCTCAATGAATGCATTTCGATGCAGAGCATAGGAACTGGCATATTTTCTCTTCTGGGTGCTGTACATTAGAAATTCTGAACGTAGTAATAAGCCTACTGTGTATCACTCACCAACCACCGATTGTACTCAGGCTATTCCTGACTATTAAAGCCAACCATCAATAGCAGCCATAAAAATATTTACTAAAGGATGATTAATTAACTCTTTGAAAGCTTCCATTCCACCTGCTTTTAATGCACTGATAATACAGGTTTTAAAGGTAGGATTATTTTCAATTTGCTCTACAGCTTGAGCAACAACCATCATTTTTTGAGAATGAGTTTTACTTGGATTTTCTTGCTCTAACCGTTGTAAAAGTATTCTAATATCATTTGCCGTTTCTACGAGTTTTTGCTGTTGCTGCGGTGTATTTATATTTTGAGCATTAGTCATATTTTGCTGGTTATTGCTTCCCTGTGACGCTATCATCCCACCGTACATTGTCCCACCGCTAATACCTTGGGAAATACCGCTGTTAGATTCAGCATATTTTGGTTGTGTCATTGCTGTAGATTCTACGGATATTTTTGATTTTTCTAGTGTCTCTTTTGTCAAAGCATATAGATTTTTTCTGGCTTTAATTTGTGGCGTTTTTGACTCAGGAATCCCCTGCAAACTAATAGCTCCACAACCAAATTCAAAGGAATCTCGATAACTTCTCCCTGCTGATAATGCATCATAAAAACCCGTAGAAAATTCGATTGCAGCCATATCCCCAATAGCACGATTCATACCAATTACGCAATCAATATGTTGGTAAATAGACTCAGCTTGCACTTCGCTGTAACAAGCATTCAGCACAACACATTCAATTAGTTCCTCAAACAATTCAAATAATTCAGCCAAAGATTCGCCACTAACAAGCTGCATTTGTCCCAACTTGTTTTCCAGGGCTAAACCATCGCTTCCCGAACCATGTCCGCTAAAATGAACGATATGAGGTAAATTATCCAACAGCGCTCTACGCAAATCATTCACCCGTAAAGCGGACTCAGTAACAACTTCAAACTGTTCGCGATTTTTGCTAAGTTTTAACGCTGTTTTAATTTCCCGTACCTCTTCATCTAAGCGTAACTGATTAGTATCCTTGGGATTCGCCGATAATATTAAGATTTTTTTCATCGCGATACATATATGGTTTAGGTTTTTAGATATATATAGGCTCCTATTTATTAATGGGTACAGGGAAAAACAACTTATGCAGTATCCATAATACGTAAACGTGGTGTAAATCATATCCATAATCATCTGGCATTGCGCTAGATAACAAGTAAGGTAGAAAAAATGCTTTTAACCCATATTTGGGTAACGCCAATAAAATGGCAGAAAAATGTATCAACCAAAGATGGATCATATAGAAGAATAATGGAACACTTCTAAAAACGATTAGGGGTTGAAAAAATACATTTTTATGAATTTCAAAGACATAAAGTAATCAAAAAGCTATACCAAGGGTGATTAAGAAATAAGCTAATGATGGGGAATATTTATAACAATTTATAAATGATAATATCGTTTTCCCAACACTAGATTGTACTGACCAAGGCTTTGGGTCTCCATAAATATTCAAACCTCGGATAACTACGAAACTAAGAATTAAAGCAGAACTCAAATTTCGCAACCAAATCAGACGCTGAGTTTTTTATTTAGTCATTTTATTTTATCTATTTTCTCAGCTATTTCCACCGTTATCTGTTTGCTAAATATTTGCTAAATAAGTAATAAGTTAGCATTTTTAGAGTTCAAAATCCTCTTTAATAATGGTATTCTCGAAACTTATTTGAATGCTAAACTTTGTTCCATATTCTCCCTTAAAAGGTTTCAATTGAATGTAATTATCTTGAATTCTCGAAGTAACTTCTTGCAGTACTTTACCAGATTTAGACAGCAAAATTAATTTGATATCGTGTGGTAAAAATCTTTCTCCACCCATTGGATATAGTTGAGCTAAAACACTAATTTTATTTTCATTTTCACTATCCTTAAGCTTAGAATCAACAGAAGAAAATGTGACAGGGGATATATTTAGCAGCAACGCTACCTTTTTGTTGCCTAAATCTATGCCTAAATCAATAATTTTTGCTCTTTTAGTATCTTTATCAATATTTCTAGTACTAAAAGCTAAACCTAATTGTGGATTACAAAGAGAATCTATTGTTTGCCAACCTTGATTAATTACCCCTTCTAACCATTCACTTAATTTCGTAGCGGTTGAATGTAAGATTTTTGAGACATTTTCACTTACTTGAGTATCTTTATTTTCAGCTACAGATACAGCAAATTCCGCTGCTTGCACATAATGCTGATAAAGTAATAGATGATTTGGTTCAATATCAAATAAAGACAGAGGTAGTTGATAACAACCTTCAGATATGGGTAATTCTAAATTATTTTTAATCTCAACTAACTTATTGTGAGGTAAAAATCCTCTAATTACAACTTCTTCCTGTTCTTCCAATACCTCAAGTACCACGTAAAAATGAGCAGAAGACTCTGGATTTGCTATTAACTCTTGTGGTATCGCAACAGTTTCCGAAAGCAAATGTTCAGTTGCGATCGCGCAAAATTTATATTCACCAATTGTAAGATTTCCAGCAGTTGCAATAACATTAATATCCCTTAGAACTAGTTGATTCGGTAAACGCTCCTGTAACCAAACTTCTAAAGCAATTAGGGCTAATGTATTGAGATAGATTTGCCAAGCATCAGCAGCATTAGTTATCAGTGAAGAACTAATCTGGTGTGCCAGTAAAAAATGTTCCGGTTCTAACCAGATGGTTTCTGGCAACAAAAGTCTTAAATCTTGAGAATAAATTGAATTAGGCATGATTTTACCTCCCCTATGAAGGTAAATAGATGTGAGCAAACAGGGCTTATGCAGTTTATAACGATCTATTTGGTGGAATAGAGCAAATTTAATATAAATGCCAAGTCGTCGAGCATATGCACTATCATTGTATGGCTTGATTGTGCCTTCATCTTGTTTGCTGAGTTCAAATTAAAATATAATCGAGAAGATATAGGGAACAACAACCAGACTTACTTACGTCTATTTGAGACATTTAGAACCCCCTAACCCGCATTTCTCACAAACAAGAAGGAAGTTGGAAGTAGTAATGATAAGTGAGTAGTAAGTAATGGGAAAATCAATCCGCCACTCAACGCTTACCACTTACTTGTGAGAAATCCAGGCTAACCCCCCTCTAAAAATATAAATCACAAGCGAGAATGTAGAAAATTAATATGGCTAAATTAAACACTCGCTTTCACAATATCAAGATTAACGCTAAATTTAATATTCTTTTAATTATTGCATTTGTAGTCGGTATTATCTTGAGCGGTGTGACGCTATCGAACGTACTTTATCAAAGAGCGCAGTATGAGATTTCAATTCAAGCAGAATTGTTGATGACGACAATGAATTCATTAAGACTTTATACCCAAGACCATGTTAACCCCTTATTACAACCCATGTTAACAACTGATTCAAAATTTATTCCCGAAGCAATTCCAACTTTATTGCAGTAATATTACTGATTAACTTTCTCTTGAAAAAAGTTGTGATTGTACGAGTTAGAAATATTGCCAATACTGCTAATGCTATCAGTACGGGTGATATGAGCAGTAACTTTAAAGAAGACTCCAAAGATGAAATTGGGTTATTAGCGATCGCTTTTGAGCGAATGAAAGCTAGTTTGTTGATTGCGATGGATTTGCTCAATCAGCAGAAAGGTTAAAGATGCGCTGTTGAAATTCAAGACGAAGTTCGGTATCGGGAATTTCTGCGGCTAAAGTTTCTACAAATTGTGTCAAATTATTATTACTATAAATTAAAGCTTCTTGAATTAAAATTGGCGCTATTGGTCCAATTAGTTCAAATAATATTTGTTGGCATATACCAATAAATTCTTCATCAATCTTATCCTCATTTTCTAAAGCAACTTCTGGTTGTGCTAAAAGCAAATCAATCTGTCTGTGAAACTCAATTTGTTGTTTAACAGATAAACGAGTTAATAATTGCTCAATCAAGCCATCAAAATTACTTACCTGTGTTAATATTTTTTTTAATAAAGTTGGGGCAATCGGTCGAATTAAGTCGAGTAAAATACGTTCTAAAACGTAACTCTTGCTTCGATACTAAAAAAATTCGGCTCATTCAACCATGCATTCAGATTTTGTTTCAGATTTTGACAAACTTCATCAAAGCTAACTTGGGAAATATTAGTAATGCCTTCGCTTTCAATTTCTAACTCATCATCTTCATATACAAATTCAGCTTTTGCTGCTTTGCGTAACTCTTTCGCGTTTATTGACCGAGAGCAAATGTGTGTATAAATTGATTGCCAATGTTTGTATAATTTTGCCAAAATTGGAGCAGCAGGTAGGCTACCAACAAATTGCTGGGGTCGAGAAGAACCCGCTACCCATAGCTGCACTGTAACTCTAGGAAAGCCACTGTTGAGGTCGCCACTTCCAAAATTGATGAGAATTGCTTTGTTCATCTAATTTAATTAAATTATACAATCTCCAAGCAAAATCTCATACAATTTTTAATTATCATTTACTATTCTTCTAGTTTGTGCATCTATCAATAGATAGATAATTTTCAAGTATAATTAATACAAGAAAAATTACCTAATAGAGATGCAATTTGACGTAAATTCTTGAATATAACAACGAATAGCTTGAGCATATACACTACTCATATTGCGATTTTGTCCTGCTCTAATTTCTTCAGCCGCTTGTTGAAATATTTCTCCATCAATATAAGATTCAATTTGTTCTGTTATAGCTATCAAATAATTTGCTTCTGGTGGAATTTTAGTTAAACCTTTTTCTGCGGCTTTTTTCAAAACACTTTCTAACATCTGCTCGACCGTTTTAGCACGCACTTTTGATAAAAGCTCTCCAGGATTTAAAATTCGTCTTGCTTGGTCCCAACTTGTCATTCCTAACTTAGGAGTAATTTCTTTTAAAGACATTGCTTTGTGGTAGTACAATTCCAATCCCTGAATATATTTCTGAGCAAAAGGTGCATATTTTTTACTTTTTTGTAATTTGTCAATATTAGCTTCTACTTGTTGCTTAATTGTTTGAGTCAAAGTTGTATAAAGATGCTCTTTTAAAAACTGTGAAAATTCTTGTTCTTCTACAGCAACCAAATCAAGGGATGAACTAGATAAATCTGGTCTCGGTACATAGGTACCGCTTTCAACATCATATATATCTAAAGATTCTCTAGAACTCCAAATATCGTATTGTCTTAGCTGTTGCACAATTTGCTTGAGTTCTTTCATTAACTGTACAGGAGTATTAATCCAAATCTGATGCTGCTGTAAATAAATTAACATTTCTTGCAATTGAGCATTAGTTGGATCGGGACATTTTTTAGCTCCCTTGATTTGTTGTTGCTGTCTGTCTCGACGATAAACAGCATGAAACGCTTCTACAACATAACGTTCTTGCATCAAGAATCGTTCAAGTTGTTTGCTTCCAGTTCGATTTAATAAAGCCCAGTCGCTCAAATGATTAAAACCGAATTCTGATAAAAACTTCTTCAATTCGGGATTTTGTTTGGTTTGCAAATATGCCCAATTATCCAAGCTCATCCGAGATTGTAGCTCAGCATTAAATGTTTGCAATATCGTAACAGAAAATAATTTATAACTAGACGGCTTAATTTGACAATCGTCATCTATCATAAGTTGTGTTTTTCCATCTCGATCTAAAACAATTAATTTTTCTCCATCATCATTGAGAACAAACGGTAATAAATCCCGATAAGTAAATTGCTTTTCACCACTGAATAAAGAAGCTATTTTTTTACATTGCTTTAATATCGGTTCAGAAACATAGCATCTAAGACAAAGACCTGCCCTAGCGCTATTAAGCTTATTCATTTCAGAGGTTTCTGCGTGAAAACACGACAATAAAATATTTTGAGTCTGATTATTTTTAACATCATCAACTTGATGATTGACAAAATCTTGAGCAACGGTCACTGAAATTTGTTTATACCCTAAATTTTCAGCCGCAGGATTAATTCGCCAAATTTTCCAATATCTTGATAAGGTATTCATAGTTACTCTACCATTCATGCCAAATATGTTTTTTTAAAGGACTCTATTATGTATATGGATGTTGGCAGAGAGTATTTATGCAGATTTTAATATAATTTCGAGATTATTTTTTACATTAAAAAAAAATATTCTAAAAGGTGTTGTTGTAAACGTTTAGGTGAACCGGAATATACAACACCATTCGACATTAATTTGATTGGTGAATATAATATCGCAGGCGAAATGTGGAACGTTACGCCGATATTAGAAAAATTGGGAGTTCGCCTCTTAAGTAAAATTACGGGAGATGCTCGTTACAAAGAAGTATGCTACGCTCACCGTGCCAAACTGAACGTAATGATTTGCTCCAAAGCTTTAATTAACATGGCACGAAAAATGGAAGAGCGTTACTCCATTCCATATATCGAAGAGTCTTTTTACGGTGTTGCGGATATGAACCGCTTTTTAAGAAACGTAGCAGCAAAATTAGGAGATGACGATTTACAGCAACGGACTGAAAAATTGATTGCAGAAGAAACTGCCAAATTAGACGAAAAATTGGCACCCTACCGCGCCAGATTAAAAGGCAAACGAGTTGTGCTTTATACAGGAGGAGTAAAAAGCTGGTCAATTATTTCAGCAGCCAAAGACTTAGGAATGGAAGTTGTTGCCACAAGCACCAAGAAAAGCACCGAAGAGGATAAAGCCAGAATAAAAGATTTGCTAGGTAAAGACGGTATTACGATGTCTAAGGGGAATCCCCAGGAATTGATTAGAGTAATTGGTGAAACTAATGCCGATATGCTGATTGCAGGAGGTCGCAATCAATATACCGCCCTCAAAGCGAGAATACCTTTCCTCGACATCAATCAAGAGCGTCATCACGCTTATGCAGGGTATGAGGGAATGGTGAACATGGCACGAGAACTAGATGAAGCCCTATACAGTCCAGTTTGGCAACAAGTACGACAACCCGCTCCCTGGGATATGGAAATCAGTTAGGAGTTAGGAGTTAGGAGTTAGGAGTTAGCAGTTAGCAGTTAGCAGTTAGGAGTTAGCAGTTAGCAGTTAGCAGTTAAGACCTTTAACCTTTGACCTTAAACCTTTAACCTTTGACCTTAAACCTTTAACCTTTAACCTTTAACCTTTAACCTTTAACAATGGCTATTGTCGCGATTCCAAATAAACCAGTTATAGTAAATCCTCTCAAACAAAGTCAAACATTAGGTGCGGCTTTAGCCTTTTTAGGATTGAAAGGTATGATACCGTTGCTCCACGGTTCGCAAGGATGTACCGCTTTCGTTAAAGTGGTATTGGTACGGCATTTCCGCGAAAGCATTCCCCTTTCTACTACTGCAATGACGGAAGTCTCCACTATTTTGGGTGGAGAGGATAACGTTGAACAGGCAATTCTGACTCTGGTAGAAAAAGTAAAACCTGAAATTATTGGTCTGTGTACCACCGGGCTGACGGAAACTAGAGGGGATGATATGGAAGCAATCCTCAGAGAATTTCGGATAAATCATCCTCAATTAAACGAATTACCAATATTGTTAGTCTCCTCACCAGATTTTAAAGGAGCATTACAAGATGGATATGCCGCAGCCGTGGAAAGCATGGTTAAAGAACTTCCTCAAAAAGGTGAAATTAGACCGCAACAGATAAATTTATTGATAAGTTCAGCTTTTACCCCAGGGGATTTACAAGAGATTAAAGAGATTGTTACAGCTTTTGGATTAATCCCGATTGTTGTACCCGACCTTTCCGCCTCTTTAGATGGTCATCTAGATGATTCTTACAGTCCGATAACGGGTGGTGGTACAACTTTGGCACAACTGCGTAAAATGGGCAGTTCGGCTTTTACGATCGCGATCGGTGAGAGTATGCGGGGTGCTGCGGAGATTTTGGATAAAAGATTTACTATTCCCTATGAATTATTCGGGGAACTGACTGGATTGGATGCTGTAGATAACTTTTTACAAGCATTATCAGACGTTAGTGGTGTTAGAGTTCCCGAAAAATATCGTCGTCAACGTCGTCAATTACAAGACGCGATGCTCGACACTCACTTTTTCTTTGGTCGCAAGCAGGTATCCTTAGCGTTAGAACCCGATTTGCTATGGTCAACAGTTAACTTTTTGCAATCAATGGGAGCAGAAATTCAATCCGCAGTCACAACTACACGTTCTCCTAACTTAGAAAAACTTCCCCTAGAAAAAGTTATTATTGGTGACTTGGAAGATTTTGAACAAGTTGCAGTGGGTTCTGACTTATTAATTGGTAACTCTCAGGTAGCGACAATTGCTCGAAGCCTAAATATTCCTCTTTATCGCCAAGGTATTCCTATCTTTGACCGTTTAGGTATTGGTCAATTTACTAAGGTTGGCTATCGAGGAACGATGCAAATTATGTTTGACATTGGCAACCTCTTTTTAGAACAAGAGGAAATGAGTGTAAAGCATTAATTAAAGTTAGGAGTTAGGAGTTAGGAGTTAGGAGTTAGGAGTTAGGAGTGATTAATTTTTAATCTTTGACCTTTAACCTTTGACCTTTGACCTTTAAAAAGGAGTAATGAACATGAAAATTGCCTTTACGACAAGCGATAACGTTCATATTAATGCTCATTTTGGATGGGCAAAAGTGATTGATGTTTATAAAATTTCTGACCAAGGTTATGAGTTTTTAGAAACTCTTTCCTTCGGGGGTGAACTGAAAGAAGATGGTAACGAAGATAAATTAGTACCAAAACTTCAAGCCTTAGAAGATTGCACAATTGTTTATGTTTCGGCGATTGGAGGTAGCGCTGCGGCTCGATTAATTAAAAAGGGTGTAACTCCGGTAAAAGCGCGTTCCGAGCAAGATGAAATTAAAGATGTTTTGGAACGTTTGGTGCAAACTCTTAAAGGAAGTCCTCCACCTTGGTTGCGTAAAGCTTTACAACAAAAAGACCGTAACTTTGAAGATGAATTAGAAGAGGATGTAACAGTATGAATACAAGTAATAATGTAAATGGTACAGCAACAAGCGATGTCTTAACTTCTCCTTTTATTAAGGCATTAGTCCAGCAAATTCGCGGTTTAGATACTTACGGTACTTATCGTAAATGGTCGGACGATTTAATCATTAAACCCTACATTGTTAGCAAACAAAAGAAGCGTGAAATTTCCGTTGAGGGTGATGTTAACCCGATGACAATATCGCGGATTAATGCTTTTTACCGTGCTATAGCAATTCGCATCGAACAGGAAACTGGTTTGCTATCGCAGGTTGTATCTGATTTGAATCATGAAGGATTCGGATGGGTTTTGGTATTTTCTGGTCGTCTTTTGTTAGTTAAAAAGACTTTGCGGGATGTTCATCGTTTCGGCTTTAATTCTTTCGAGAAATTAGCAGAAGAAGGAGAAACTTTAGTACAAAAAGGCGTTGAATTAGCTCGACGTTTTCCCGAAGTAGGAGAACTTTAACAGTTACCAGTTATCAGTTATCAGTTATCAGTCACGTTGACAAAAGCGGGTTTAAGTCCCCCACCATACGCCTTGATAACTGTTCACTGTATGACGCTGCCGCGTCACGCTGCGCGCTTCACTGTTCACTGATTTAAATTATCTCAGAAAACCCGGCTTTTACCAAAATATTGTTTGGTTTGAACAAAATACGCTTGAGATAATCAAAATTATCTGTAAAAACAAGCGAAAAAATCACAAACAATCTCTATGTGAACCTTATTGAATTTAAAAATAATTCAAACTAAATAGTGAGGAAAAACCGGGTTTTTCATAACAAGGTGCATCAGTTATAGCTCTAGTCAATTACCGACGGAAATTTATTGTTTGCTTACTGTTTACTGTTAACTGTTAACTGATTAAATATCAGTTATAGCTCTAGTCAATTACCGACGGAAATTTATTGTTTGCTTACTGTTTACTGTTAACTGTTAACTGATTAAATATCAGTTATAGCTCTAGTCAATTACCGACGGAAATTTATTGTTTGCTTACTGTTTACTGTTAACTGTTAACTGATTAAATATCAGTTATAGCTCTAGTCAATTACCGACGGAAATTTATTGTTTGCTTACTGTTTACTGATTACTGTTAACTGTTAACTGATTAAATAGAGCGGAGATGTCTATGGCTCAGAAGGAAGAAACAACCAATACAAATATTGAAGAGTTAAAAACAAAGATAAAGCGTCTTAATAGTAAAGCAGGTCAAATGAAAATGGATTTACATGATTTGGCAGAAGGTTTACCTACAGATTATGAAAATCTTATGAATGTGGCTGAAGCTACTTATAAAATATATTGTCAATTAAATGAACTTAAACAACAAGTGAAAAAGATGGAGAAAGACCAATGACTGGTAGTTTATCAGAATTTAATACATTGGTAAATGCAGAAGATTATTTGAAGTTTTTTCAAATACCATATGACCAAAAAATGGTCAATGTAAATCGTCTGCACATTTTGCAAAAGTTTTCTAAATATATCAAGGAAATTGATGCTGATAATTCGCAACTTAATGATTCAGAAAGATTAAGTAAATATCGGGAAGCATTAGAGAAAGCTTATCAGGTATTTATAGAGTCAACACCCCAACAAGAAAAACTTTTCAAAGTGTTTCACCAGAAACCAAAAAATGTAGTCAAGCTGACAGAAATTGATTCGGATTAGGAGGTAATAAAGTGGTAAACCTAACACCTACCGAGTTGGAACGCTATCGTCGCCAAATGACGCTTCCTAGTTTCGGTGAATTGGCACAAAAGCGTTTAAAGTCAGCTACGGTTCTGGTTACGGGTGTTGGAGGATTAGGCGGTACTGCTGCACTTTACCTCGCGGTTGCAGGTGTAGGACGATTAATCCTGGTTAGAGGAGGTGACTTACGGCTTGATGATATGAATCGTCAAATTCTCATGACTCATGATTGGGTAGGAAAGCCAAGGGTATTTAAAGCTAAAGAAACCCTCCAAGCTATCAATCCTGATATTGAGATAGAAGCGATTCACGATTACATCAATCCGGATAATGTAGACTCATTAGTCCAAAGAGCCGATATGGCTTTAGACTGCGCTCACAACTTTACAGAGCGTAACCTATTAAATGAAGCTTGTGTTCGGTGGCGTAAGCCAATGGTAGAAGCAGCAATGGATTCAATGGAGGCTTATCTAACTACAATTATTCCCGGTGTAACTCCCTGTCTCTCATGTCTATTTCCAGAAAAACCCGATTGGGATAGACGTGCATTTTCAGTTCTAGGTGTAGTTTCAGGTACTCTAGCTTGTCTAGCAGCTTTGGAAGCTATTAAGTTAATTACCGGATTTAGTCAGCCTTTATTGTCACAGTTACTAACAATCGATTTTACCAGAATGGACTTTGCCAAACGTCGTTCTTATCGCGATCGCGAATGTCCGGTATGCGGTAATAATGCACCTTGGAGATATTCGCAGTCCCAACCTCTGGAAACTACTGGTAACTACAAATCCTAACTTCTACATCTCAAAGGATGTCGATACAAGCCCAGGCAATTCGGACATCATCATCTGATCAATTTTCATTCCCTAAGCAAAAACAACCATTATCTAGAAACACGGAGGAACACCATGACCATTAGTTTGACAGAAAAAGCAGCACAACGCCTAAGTTCGTTTTTACAAGAAACAGCAACAGATAAAAACCAAAAAGCTAAAGGTATCCGTGTCTCTGTAAAAGATGGTGGTTGTAACGGCTACGAATATGCAATGAACATCACCAGTAAACTGAGTGATGACGATTTAGTGGTTCAACAAGACGACATCACAATTTATGTTGATGCTAAAAGTGCGCCGTTATTGCAAGGGATGGTAATCGATTTTATCGAAGGAATGATGGAAAGCGGCTTTAAGTTTACTAATCCCAATGCAACCGATACCTGCGGTTGTGGTAAGTCATTTCAAGCAGGTGATTGTACACCCGATGGTGTACCTTGCAAATAGTTAGTTGATAGTAGTTAGTGGTTAGTTGATAGTGGTTAGCGGATGATGGTTAGTGGTTATAAATTGGTAATAAATAACTATCAACTGTCAACTGTCAACTGTCAACTATCAACTATCAACTAATCAGAACTTATACGTCGTTTGAGGAGAACAGAGACATGGCTAGTTACGAAGTTAGATTGATTAATAAAAAGGAAGATTTAGACACCACAATAGAAGTTGACGAAGAAACTACTATCTTAGAAGCAGCAGAAGAAGCAGGAATCGAATTACCTTTCAGTTGCTCTTCTGGCTCTTGCTCAAGCTGTGTTGGTAAAGTAGTTGAAGGTGAAATAGATCAATCCGATCAAATCTTTTTAGATGACGAACAAATGTCTAAAGGATTTGCCTTACTTTGCGTCTCCTATCCCCGCTCTAACTGCACAATTAAAACTCATCAAGAACCTTATTTGGTGTAATTGATAATTGCTAATTGTTAATTGCTCAACTTTTAATTTATATAGCGACTTGCCATCATAGCAAGCCGCTTTTTTTTAATCTATGCCAATCATTACATCTGTTGCTTTGACTACAACATAAGCTTCTTTTCCTAAAGAAAGACGCATTTGGTCTGCTGATGATTTTGTAATAATAGAAACTACTTCTACTCCTGGTGCTATTTCTAAAGTTACCTCAGTATTAACAACTCCGGGGACAATTTTTTTGACAGTTCCTTTTAAGTGATTGCGAGCGCTAATTTTCATGATGATATTTTGGTTGAATAATTTTAAGCTTATTCACTTTATCAAAATCGCATTATTTACATCAGCATTTTTTACTTTTATTCACGATTAATCAATTATTCTTGACTGTTATTAACCTAAGTATTTGTACCATTAATTAAATACTCCGTAAGAATATTTTGTTAATGATTAGTTATATATAGGAATCCTTTTTGATTTTTGAATAAGTTGTAAGGACTAGTTCGTTCGGGAGTAGTTCGTTCGGGAACTCTTAACAGTTAAGTGTACTGCAAATTTTCAATATTCAATTAGGATTCCTATAGTAAGTTCTGGCGTTGCTGAATCATAGTATGAATTGTCATTCTGAGCGCAACGTTAGCGCAGCGTGTCCCTTTCGGGACATAGTGGAGCGTTCGCCTTGGCGTGGCGAAGCCTCAGAATCTCGGCAGATGCTTGATTCCGCGTTGCTCCATTCAGGATGACAAAACGGGATTCATACCTTAAATCAGCAACGCCTAAGTTCTATATAGGAATCCTAATTAAAAATTTGCCGCACACTTAACTGTTCCCTATTCCCTGTTCCCTAATCCTTACGACTTATTTAAAAATCAAATAGGATTCCTATATATATTTGTTTACAGTAATTTTCCTTGAAAAAGATAAAAAACTAACTTAAAAATGTCATGTCTTCATCTAAAATTCATCAATTTTCGACATTTATTCGTAGATATTTTAAGGTATAAATTGATATATTGTCTGAGTCAATTTAAGCAAAATAATCCTCAAGATGATTCCTAATTATTATTGTTATCTTCAGTCTATCCCCAAAGCAGCACAACTTGCCGATCGATTTTATCAAAAATTTGTTAATTCCCAAACATTTGCCGATCCTTGGTTACTAAAAGATGATGGAGGATATAGATTATTTTTTCTTTATTCCCCTGATAAGGGACCTTGGTGGTGGAAAACTAGTGAAATTCACAGTGCATTTTCCACAGATTTAAAACATTGGCAAGCTTTTAACGCGATATTGAAACCAAGTTCTGAAGGAAACTGGGATTCGGGAAGAATTTGTGCTGGTTGTACATATAAAGAAGATGGAATTTACTATCTTTTTTATTCTGGTGCAGGAAATGGTAAAGATGTGATGAATGAAGCGATTGGTCTAGCAACTTCTCAGGATGGTGTACATTGGCAACGTTATTCAGAAAAGGAATTTCTTAAACCGAACCCAGACAATCCTTATTATGATACTTACAAACGAGACTGGTTTGGTGAATATTATGACCATTTTCAATGGCGCGATCCTTATATTGTTAAAGACAATCAAACCGAAAAATACTATATGTTTATGAGTGGATTTATGAAACACTCTGACAAAAGTCATTATCGAGGTTGTATTGGTTTAGCGATGGCAGATAAAATAATTGGTCCTTACCAATTATTACCCCCTGTCAGTGTTCCATTGATTGGTAAAGGATTACATTTCTTTTCTTATGAAATGGAACGTCCTCAAGTAATTTACAAAAATGGCAAGTATCACCTTTTCTTTTCCACATGGAAACATGCTATTAATCCAGAGTGGTTAGAAGAAGTAGGTAATCCCGATATTAATGATTCTTGCTTATACCATTATGTTGCAAATACTATTACTGGTCCATATCAACCAATAAGTCAAATTCCAATTGTTCAAAATAGTAGCAAGACGGGACTCTATGCGACTAACTTAGCTTTACTTCTTGATAGTATTGATAATTATTTTGTCTACGGTTGGCGACCAACTGCTTCTGACATTCATATTTCAACAAACTATAGGGTAAATTGGGAACTGAACTCTATAAAAGTGATGGCTTAAAATTGAACACTACATGATTTAGTTATTGTCAAAGCATTAGGTGTATTTTTCCCCTTTGATAAATCTGAATTTAAAGATGGGATAGAGCAATAGACAAAACTAGAGAAAACTTTTCAAAATGGATGCACTACTAATTTCTTTATTTATAAATCTGGAATTTTCTGTGAATTTTTTCAAATATAAACAGATTGGTTGTGGCAAAATTGACAGGGAATTGCTAACGATAGACCAAAGTATTTAATTGTAATAATAGTTGTCCGGGTGTAGCGTTAATCGGACGTTGAATTTCCGATAAGTAAACTGGTACAAAAAAATAATGTTATATAAAGAAATATAAATCAATCTTAAATTTACACAGAAGTCGAGTTTTTAAGATATAAATATTCCTAAGATCAGAAAATATTTATCAAAACTCCACTTCTTACTTCACGGAAAATTAAGGTTTTACAGCTTCTTTTCTGAGGAAATAGTAATCGAGGATTCATAATCATAGCGAATGCTGGAACGCTGGGTATTCACATTAAATTATCTCTATTAGGAATAATTCTTGTATTTTAGTTTACAAAACCATTTATAAAGAGTAAATGTTTTATATATTACAACATAAAAGTATCAGTGGCTGCTTTTTTTTTATTTATTGTGTTTATTATAGGTCTAGCTCAAAATATAGATACCCCAAGCGTGAGATGTTGCTTTTTGGATAACGGACAATATGCAAGTACAATTACTACCTGTGGAGTACAAGACCTAAAAGTCTTGGGGGATGAATAATCCTTTGCTTCTAACTACATTACCTTTCTTGTTTCAGCATTTAGAACGGAGATATAATCATCAATATCTATTATCAACTATGTCCAAAATAGAACGTTTTTCTGTGCGAAGGTAAGGATTTAGTTAAGGAAAGTAAGATTAATCTTCATATAGGTTATCTATAGATTAAAGCAATTTTTTTTCAACTATCATATACTAACATTATTGCTTGTATGTGATTATAATAGTTGTGGAACTATTAGATGTGGTGTAAATATTCTCCAGCTAAATATATATTTAGCTAATTTTTTTGTTTTGATTTGTTTTAAATTATGGCTGATCTGGCAGTAATTTATAATAACAAAAAACTAGAATATTTAGCTACAAATCAATTTACTGTTTGTGGTATTGTGATTGAAGTTTGCAAGAAAAATTACACGGAAGAAGACATGAACAATAAGTATTTCTTTCAGAATGATGATTTGGGACCGTTTCAGCCATCATCAGCAGATATTGTACTACGTCAGCAGTTGGAGAAATCTCTAAGTAAGTTCTTTTACGATAATTGCGATCGCAAAATTCGCGATTTACTATCGGTTTGTCGGTGGTATGTGACTACCCAAACCTCTGCAATGGTTTTGGTAATCGAGTGTCCCGACCAAGTGACCAACTGGCGGGTATTACAAAGAATGGTACCAATGGCATCATTATTGAATAATATTGCGAGCAGCGCTAAAATTCGCATTTGTCCCCCTGTCAATCAAGGAATACCTTTTGAAATGAGGGTAGATGAATTATCTGTTTATCGAGAAGACTCAGCTTAAAACATTAGTGTCAGACTCTAGATTATGTCCAATAATTGTCTTAATTTGTTCAAACACGAAATCGGCAGAATGCTTTACAGCAGCACTCAACTCCCAACCAAAATCAAGATTTGCGGCTTCAATTAAATAAACCGTCACACCGATGGGAAAATCATCTTTAAAGATTTTTTTTCCGGCAGCGATTGCGTTATCCCAGCGAAAATCATGTAAATTATAACTGGGTTCTGGTATTGCTTCTAATTCTTCCCCTGGAAGTTTAAATACAGCACCTGGTTCGGAATTTGTCGAACTCGCATCAATAATTATTAGGTGTTTACTACCTCTTGCTTTAAACATGACTTCCGTCCCTGCGGTTCCGCAGTCGTAAATTTTCACGTGAGGATGAGGATATGTGGCAAGATATTGCTGTAGGCGTTGAGCAATAATTACACCTACAGCATCATCATTGCGATTAAGGTTGCCGCAACCAATGATTGTGAGGTTTGTTTGGTGATTCGTCATTTATAGTCATCTTTTCTAATTCTGATTATCCTTATCGGTAAATTCTTTGCTGCCAGAATAATTCAGAGAATATGGATTTGTAATTAAACAGACAGATTTACGCTTTGTTTGCAGAGCTGTACAAAAATTGACGACAATTTTTGAAGAGTACGGCGTTTGTTTTCGTTTTCCTATTCTACATATTTTTAGAGATTTTTTTCTATTTTGAAATAAAAAACTCAAAAATACTTTTGATATCATTAATAGATTGATTTTAAAGTATACATATTTACAAAAATATGGTTTTTTTTTCATAAATTGCATCATAAAAACCTATTGTTAAAATAATTACTAATTGTTTGGCTTCGT
The DNA here is from genome assembly GCF_015207665.1 of Plectonema cf. radiosum LEGE 06105. GTDB lineage: Bacteria > Cyanobacteriota > Cyanobacteriia > Cyanobacteriales > Nostocaceae > Rivularia > Rivularia radiosa_A. The sequence goes on along the minus strand of NZ_JADEWL010000021.1, from coordinate 54,854 downwards.
TTTTACCCGCCTGGGACTGCAAGTCCCAGTCTGATAGCAGAAGTCTATTAAAATGGACTAAAAATATTACAGTTTTACGTTAGTTATATTTCTATTTATATTTTTTATTATTTAGCTAATTATGCGGCTCTGTGCAAGATATAAGTTTGTAAACTATTTCTCAACCTTGAGACTAGAAAGCACTCAGAACAACACCCAAAACGTAAAGACGCAGCAATGCTACGTCTCTTTAGAGTTTTAAGGTTTTCAAATTAGATACTTCAAACAAGGTCGGTTGAGCAAAAAAAGCATCCCAATTGATAAATTTTAATTCCTTTGAAACTCTGCTAACAGTTCTTGTTCGGAATCAGTAGTAACAGATTCCAAATATGGATAAATATCAAACCGAGAAATCTCATTTTTAGCTGTTGACAGTTGAGATTTGTGAGAGGGAACTCGTAAAATCCAGCAATTATTGGTATCGTCTATTTTCTCTAACCTTTGATTGCAGTTAGCACCTTTACCATTAGGAATCAAACCTGTAAGTACAATTATTTTCGGCTTGATAGCACCAAGTACATCAAGTCCCCCTAATTTGGCATTTTCTTGGATTTGTTTTTCTAATTCCTTTACGCCGTCGAGGATATAAACTGCTTGTTTATCAGTATCTGTTTGTCCTAAAACGTCTTCTGAAGTAACTAAAACCTTAAAACCCATGGGAATTCGGGAAAGAAAATTGGACAATACTTGATGATCAGCACAATCAATCAATTGTTCTAGTAATGATAGAGTTTCTTGCGCTCTACTAGCGGTATTTCCCCAACCAGGTTCAAATCCAAAACTGCGTAATTCAAAGCGAAAGTTTTCGTAAGATGTGTGAGAAGGATATTTATCTAAAAGGTCAAGTACTCGTTTTACCTTTTCAGATAACTGCAATTTATTTTTGATACGTTCGTTGATTAATAGCTGTTGACCATTATATTTATGCTGGCGTAAGAAATTGAACAAAGTTTCTTGCCAACTACTGGAATGCTCGTCAAATAATTTACTTGATAGATAACGACTGAGGGAATCAACTCGATTACCAATTTTTTTTGAACCACTTAGACTAGAAGAGTAATCATAAAAAGATTGAAAATCAATTTCCAACACTTCCCCATCTTGAGAAGAATCGCTAACGCCAAGTTTACCTCGTAAGTTTGATAATTCTTCGCTATTGATAGCTTCTACAGTCATATCTGACCACAAACGATAAGCTTCTTGAGCCGCTATTTGGCAACGAATCACAAAATAAAGACTCTCTTTGTCTAAGATAACTTCTTGAGTGGAGTAAATTAATTTACTTAAATTTGAATTACGAGATAAATTTTTATCTTCTCCATTAATGCTGTAATACTGATAAAAAATAGTCAAAATATCGTCACGGAGTAGATAATGCTTTTGAGATTGACGTAATAAATTAGTGAACTCACGTAAATTAATATTTTCGTGACTAGCTATGATGTTTTGAATTAAATTAGACATTTTTATTTAGCCTCCATAAATTAACAGATAAAATTTTTGTCAGATACTTTTCAAGTATATGTAGCAGAAAGTATGGGAAATGCCTCATCCGCAATCCACCTTAAAGCAAACGCTATTAATAATAAGCATTTACAGCTTTTATATTTATCTTCTTAGAAGGAATTACTCTTGCTCCAAGAAGTGTAAAATATGTGATTTTTCTATCCTGGCAGAGAATAAAGTGTCAAACAGCAATAGAGTTAAACCAAACAGTTTTTATGTGATGATTTCTTAATCGGTTTTAACTGACTTCAGTAGAAATAGTCAACGTTTTAATAAAAGTTTAAACATTTACTGATGGTAATTCCACGAACAGCATTTAATATTAGTTTACTGCTGCGAGACTCTATAGGACTCATTATAAACGAACTTAAAGTACTTTGGGAGCAATCCTTTTACGAAATTAATCCATAAAACCATGACTTTAACTAATATATATGGTCAAATGATTAACACGAATTAATCGATTAATACAAGTGTAGAAAATAACTAATTTAATTTGATTATTTTTTTGTTATTAGTTGAAGCTACTGAATTTGACTTGAAAACCCGATTTTTAATTGAGTTTTTACAAATAAACCTCACCCCTTCCCTTCTCCAAAGCATCGGAGAGGGGAAAAGGTGAGGTATTTATTGTCTAATTTTGAATTGTATTCAAGCCGACAATTTGACATTATGTTCTTGAGCAATTTGAGAAAGTTTCTCTAACTGCTGTTGAGATGCTTTAGTTAACAACTCTTCTGTTTCTGTTTCGTCACTTCCTTCAGCAGGAAATAAATGTTTAACGTAAAGGGAAATAAAATCAACCATCGCAGGTAAACCAGATAAAGAATGGTTATCGGCTTGTTTTCCGGCAAATGTTGCGATTAATCCAGTTCTAATATCATTTCTTGTCGTATCCATAAATTGACCGACAAGTTGTGGAATATAATCCTCTATCGGTAAATCTTCTAACTTCGTTTCATCGGGAGTAAATTCGTATCCTGCTTCCCTGGCTTGTTGAGTAACGCACCACTGGGTAAACTCTTGCAGTGCTTCTTCGGGAAGATTGGAAAAATATTCGTGTAATGGTTTTGACATGGTTAATGTTGGTAATAGGTAATTGGTAATAGGTAATTGGTAATTGGTAATATGTAATCAAGTAAAATTTTCAACCAATTCTTCATTACCTATTTTTTAAGCGGTGCGAAAACGCGCTAATTCTTCACCCGTCTTTGCATCATGAGCATGAACGGTACATACTAAACAGGAATCAAAGGAACGGGCTACGTGTCCTACTTCAACCGGATCTGTTTGGTCAAAAATCGGTGTACCGATTAAAGCTTCCTCGATGGGACCGCGTTTTCCTTCACCGTCACGAGGTCCGATATTCCAAGTTGAAGGAGCCATGATTTGATAATTTTTAATTTTGCCACCTTCAATATCTATCCAGTGACACAAAGCTCCTCTTGATGCTTCTGTAGCACCCCAACCGCGTCCGTCTTGTTCTTTGGGTTTAATGTACCAAGGGTCATTCAAACGGAATTCTCGCAAACAACGTTCCGCTTGACGATAAAGCTTGACAAGTTCGTGGACTCGTGCTAATTGACGTAGATGAATACTAGCACCACCCATTTGTTTAAAAGCATCGAGGATAAACCCATCATAATGTTGCCAAGTTTCGCCGTGGGTACCACCAGCTACCAATTGACGAGCCAAGGGACCTGCTTCTAAACGTCCATAATCTACGTGAGTTACCGCAGTTCCCCAAGAATAGGCATTTTCAAAATCCTTAACGTTGTTATTGGTGGGTCGAGTATTGCGATCGTAAGGGTGAACGTCTTGGGTACCTTCGTCATACCATGAATGGGTGGTGTTTTCGCGGACAAAACCATGATTCATGGGAGTGTGAGTATCAGTAAAGCTATCGTAAACGCCACTTTTCATAATTACAGCAGCATTTCGTCCTTCAACGGTGGGTTTTTGATATTTCACTTCATGAGGTAAATATCCCCAGCTAACATATTTACCCAAACCCCCACCATATTTATGTAAACCAATATCCAAACCCATACGCCAATAAAAACCCAAATCCGAATTAGCATGATTTGGGCTTTCATCGAGCCAGTTCATAAAATCTTCATAGGTTTGGATTTCTTCATAGCGTTGCAAAGAACAACCCAACCAAACTGGTTCGAGCCAATTGGTACGGAAATATTCCAAAATCGACCAAGCGCGGGTAACGTCAGTCAATGTCGGAGCGCACATCACTCCACCGGGAACCATATAACTGCTGTGGGAACGGGTGAAATGCTCAAAACGTTCGCGAGCAACTTTGCGATCGCGCTTTAATGATATTTGCTCACAGTTTGTTTTTTGATCTGAATTTATAAGTAGAAATATATTTTCAACGCAGAGTAGCGCTGAGGTAACGCTGAGGAGCGCAGAGTAATCACAGGGAATGAGCAAATTTGAGCAAAAGTTAGTCGAAGCAAATTCTAATTTAAAAAGGGATAGAGTTAGAGTCAGTATTAAACAAACTGGGAATTCTCTACAGTTACGAGCAACTCTACCGTTGAAACCAGATGATTATAACTGTTCCGGTAAAGGTAGAAAGCAGTATGATTTGTCTTTGGGTATACCAGCGAATTTAGAAGGACTCAAAACCGCAATTGAAGAAAGTTACGAGTTAGGTAAATTAATCGCTCGTCATACTTTTGTGTGGAACGAAAAGTATTTAGGAATAAAAATTAGAGAAAGAAATCGGGAAAAACAACAGATAAAAACCATTGGGGAATTATTAGATAAATTCGAGGATAATTATTATCAAAATCGTCAGAAAACTATCACCAGTCAAAATACTTTTGCTAATTACATATCAGTAATTAAAAGAAATTTTTGTTTAACAAGTTTAGCAACAAAGCATAATTTTGAACAAGTAATTAATACATCGAGGGGAAATAAAAAAAACGAACTAATTGCAGTATCTTCTGTGTTGATCAAAACCTTTGAGTTAGGATTTTCACTTGATGTGAAGCGCGATCGCGTTACTCCCAAATTCCGAGAAATTCCCGACGACGAGAAAATCATTTATTCCTACAAGCTATTTGAAAAATTTGCCCTCAACCGTAAAAATACCAATATCTGCGATGCAACGGATACTTGGATAATGTGGCGTTGGGTGTATGGAATGCTAGCAACCTTTGGTTTACGCCCAAGGGAATTATTTGTCAAACCCGATCTTAATTGGTGGATATCCGCACAAAATATAGATAGTACCTGGAAAGTCGATCAAGATACTAAAACCGGGTATCGAGAAGTCATCCCTTTCGTACCCCAATGGATAGAATTATTTGATTTAAAAAATCCCCAACCGTTAAAAATTTTGGAGCGGAAAATTTCTCAAATTACATCCGTGCAAAATATCAATTGGATGCGTCGAGATATATCCAGATGGTTTAGAAAAGTTGGCATTGAATTTCAACCCTACGACTTGCGTCATGCTTGCGCGATTCGCTCGCACCTCCAGGGAATACCCATCAAAGCCGCAGCAGATAACTTAGGTCATACCGTTGAGGAACATACAAAGACTTATCAGCGCTGGTTTGGAATGGAGAATCGTAAAAAAGCCTTTGGGGAAGTCATTAGTCAAAAATCCGTAATTGAATTGCAGAAAAATGAAATATTAGCGCTACGGATGGAAAATGAGAGGTTGAAATTGGAAGTTGAGAGGTTGAAATTCTAATTCCATACAATCTAATTATCAAGATTAGCTACATATAAATATTTTGGTTCGTAGTAGCGCTTGAGCGTTGTTATTTTTAAATTTAAATAAGGATTAAAGCCCAACTACAAAACCCGCTTTCTTAACGCGATCGCATATAAGCAGATTTTAGTAAAAAAATATTAATTGTGTCCGGAATCATCTAGTAATAATACGTAAATTTTCACAAAGAACATCGAGTCAAATTTTTCTTGCAAAAATTATTCGAGACCGATGTGTAAAAAAATGCTGTAAGCTGCCTGTGTGAAAAAACATAACTATGAAACTGTTAAAATTTATATTTACTGTCCTCTGGGGTTTGGGCTACCTGGGCAATGGAATTTTATTTATCTCAATTGAGTGGAGCTTTTTAGAGCAAAACTTTATCCAAATTTTTAATCCATATTTACATTTGCAAGTTTTTGGTGTGTTGCTTACCGCTCGTCTTTTTTGGGTATTTCTAGCTATGGCAGTAATCGGTTCTTATGCTGTAAGTATTACCGAAAGACATCTTGCTCAAGTTGCTGAACAAACCAAAATCGATGCTGCAAAAACTGTATATCAATCACCCCAAACATTTCCAGAAAGAAAACCTAAACATTCATCACCTTCTACAGGGAGCGAGCAGAATTACTCTAATTACCGTAATCAACCTCCACAAACATTTCCTAAATCAGCGAATAAAGTAGAAACTGAGTCAGTTGAACCACAAGTTAAATTGTTGGAATGGGCAATTCAAAGCAGTCAAAAGGTAAGATTTAGTTACGAAACAAGAGATGGTGAGAAGAGCGAACGCACTGTCACCCCAGTTAGCTTCAAGACGGTTAAACAAACTTTATGCTTGGAAGGCTACTGTTATCTAAGAAGCGCTAAAAGACACTTTGCGCTTAAGCGTATGCGAGATATTGAGATTGTCTGTGCAAGCCAAGTAAATTATTCGCCAGTGATTTCTGATGTAATAACATTACCCAATGTTCCGGAAAAAGTAAGCCTTGTATCGCAAATTCCGTTACCTAAAGTTACCCAAACAAAAAATAATCAAGTAAAGCAACGCCTTTATATCAACTACCGTACTAATGAACTGGAAACAATCGCTACTTCAGAATGGGATAATACAGAAGTTTTGAACCAGATTCATTACGAGTTAGAATTTCGTTCTCGTAAAAAAGCTCTCGATCTGCGTAAATGTATTGCAACTAGATTAACTCAGTTAGAGGAAACACAATTTAATTGGTCAACAACAGAAGCTAATTCTGGCTTGCATAACCTCTCAACTGATGCTTTTAAATATGAAGAAGGGCTACTTAAACATTATGGTTACAAAGTTGGAATGAGTGGTTTATCACAAAGAGAGCGTTGGGAAATTCTGGATACAGTATTTTTGCAACCTTTATTAATAAATATAGATAACGTTGCTTATTTAAAGGAGTGGGGTGAACCTAAAAGCGCTAGAAGATTAAAAAAAATAGTTGACTCGATTGCTACATTTACTCGCAACGCAAAACGACGCAATCAAAGTAGTTTTAGTAAAGCAATTGAGGATTGGGAAACTGATTTAACGTATTTGAAGAGGAATTACTACGATAATCGCTTTTCATTCCAGTATCCACGCACTTAGGGATATGGGAGTCACAGCCTGTATTTTTTGATATTTTTGAATTTTACTTCTTGACAACATTTGCTGTTGAAGTTGGGTTAGATTTTAGAATGCGACTAGGACAAGGTGCAATCCGTGATGGTGGTTATCAAAATCCGAATCTTCTGAGCAGCACTTTTGAAGCAGTCATTGGGGCTTACTATTTAGATAAAAAGCGAAATATTGAAGCACTGCGTCCTTTAGTGGAACAACCATTTGATTCTGTGCCTCAAGAAGTTATGGTAAAACGCTCAAATATAGACTCAAAAAATAAGTTCCAGGAACTTGTCCAGGCAAATGGGGCAAAGAGTCCGCCGAATTATGACACAAAAAAATTAGGTGGAACAGATCATGCTCCAGAATTTTTTTCTCAGGTTTATGTAGATGGTAAATTCTACGGTGAGGGTAAAGTAGTAAGAAAGATGCAGAAAAACAGGCGGCTGTTGATGCTATATCCAAGTTAAATAAACGAAGATTTTTATAAATAGGTAGATTAAAAAATGAGAACTGAAAATATGTCAGCTAATGTTTCATATGTTGGGCAGCGTTTGGGTTATACCTTCAAAAATCAGGATTTACTCGTTCGAGCGCTAACTCGCAAGACATTTGCACAAGAACAAAAGCAGCAGGGTCGAAATTGTGAAGATCAAGAAGTTTATCGGACTCTTGGGGACGCAGTTTTAAAGCTAATCTTAGTTGAGATGCTCATTGACGAGGGTAAAAATAGCCCTGGGTCGATCACAGAGGAAAAGAGTAAGCTTGAAAATCGAAAAAATCTGGCACAGATGTTTCAAAAGATGGGAATTACAGAATTTATTCGCTTTGGAAAAGGAGAAGAAAAACAAGAAATTTCTAACCAATATTCAGTTTTAGCAGAAACATTTGAAGCACTAGTTGCAGCAATTCATCTTGATAGCGGAAGTCATGAAATAACCAAAGGAGTAGTGATTAATTTATTCAAGGAAACAGTGGTAGGACATTCTAATCATCAAGTGTCTAATCAAGACTCAGAGCTTGATGAAATTAGTAAAACTTGGATACATTTTAATGTTTGCAACACTTGTGTTAATAGTGATATATGCGCCATAATCAGGATGTGTTACTTAGATGTAACTGGTGATAATTAGTGCAGCATAACAACTTTGGTGCAATGGACTGACCAGCAACCTTAAATATTTTAGAGAATAGCGATCGCAATTTTTTTGGCTTGAATTAATTGTATGTCAATTGTCATGCATTGTCAACTTTGTATGTCAATTTTATGGAAAGTGATAGAAAGTGGTTCTATACTTGAATTACATTGTCATACAAAAACGAAAATGAAAGCAGACGATAGATTGATATTCCGGTTGCCAACATCCAGAAAAATGGAGTTTATTAATAAAGTAGAGAAGGAAGGTAGAAAAACGTCGGAAGTGCTAAACGAATTAGTCGAAAGATACCTAAGCGAACCGGATCAAAGAATTGGGGTCGAAGAGTTAAGCTCAAGATTGAAAAAGATAGAGGAAATAGTCATGGGGGAATCAGCCGCCTAAGAGAAGAAAACAACACTCTTAGGCAACAGCATAATTTAATTTCTCGAATAGTTAAGGAAAGCCCGTCTTCATTGGAGTGAAGCGGGCTTTAAGTTTTTACAGCTTTGTATGACATAAAATCAATTTTGTCATACAATTGGCGGTGCGAACAGTCAAGCAACCATGCTAACCGCACCATGAAAATTAAATATGGAACCAACAATAGAAGCGTTAAACCGAGCTTATATTTTGATGCAAGACGCAGCATTTGAGTTGTACTTGGCATCGGACAAAGCAGTTGAAAGTGGCTTGGACTCCAGCGCTGAGCTACTCAGAGTTCAAGCCGACAAAATATTTGAGCAAGCCGAAAATTTAGGAGCAATAATTATGGAGTTGTCAAATGAAAACAGTTGAAGAGTTAAAAAGCCGAATCAAAGAAATCAGTTCCGAATGTGTTGACTGTGCCAAACGCGGGAATGAATTGATTCACGCTGGCAATCGGGAAGAAGGAAGTAAGCTGATGTGGCAAGCTTTCCGTGCATCCAAGCGCTGCCAAGCTTTGTATGCTGAATTGGTGCGTCGAGAAAAGCTAGAACAAGCTAGCTAAGATTTTACAGGTATAGCATTGTGCCGTAAACACAACGCTATTTTCGGTAACTTTTCCCAACGTCGTAGCTACCAACAGTACGGCGTTTTTAATTTGCTTCTAATATATATGAACAAAATCAACATTCCCGCATCTTGGACACCACCCAAGTATCAACTCGGACAACGAATCGAACAAGGTGAAATTGTCGGCATAGAATACCATCTTCCAGGCACACAGCGGGAACTGCAAAACCTAGATTCTTCGTTTTACTCAGAATGACATATTTATTTAATAAACACGCTCTTAGATATTCCAAGTAGGGTTGAGCAACTAAATTACTCAACTCAAAGTCTTACTTATTCATAACGTAATTATTTATGTCAGTTTGTATCAATACTTGGTAATTACTCATGAGTAAGAATATCAAAGCAATTGTGATCGCAATATTAATACTTACTTCAGTATTGTCAACTTATATTTTATTAGGAAAATTTCCGTATACGGGAGCGCAAACCTTAATCGGAATCACACAAGGAGCGGATATCAACGTTCCATATAATCACAAATACGGCATCCTGGGATATGCATTCACCAGAAACTATTATAAAAATGGAGAGATTGCCGAAAGCCGCATTGAATCCTTTAATAATGTCCGATTTGCGTTGTCTGTTTTCCTGACAATCGGAGTTTGGGGAATAGCTGGATTAATAATTTATAAATCTTTTATAGGAAATAAGGAAATCACATCATAATGGCGAAATTTAACTACAAATCATCTCGTTATCTCTTCAAGACAATTTTTCTGATTTCCCTTACTGCTTTGGGAACAATGGTAATGATACCATTTGCTGTTGAATCTAAGGTACCAAAGAAAACCTCTAATTCCATCTCTCCTTTTTGCAAAGTATTATCGGAGAAATTTAGTCCTTTTGGTGCTGCTCCTGATTTATCTGTAGCTTTGGGTAAAGCAATCGATCAAGGTGGTAATTTGAATCAACCCTGCGATATGTTTGGTGAAAAGTGGCTACCACTTAACATCTTGCTGTCTACAGATGAAGCACTTGCTCAGCGTTTAATTCAAAGAGGGGTAAATGTGAATGCTCGCGATGGCAAAGGAGATACTCCCCTACATTATGTGGGAAAATCTGAGAAAAATGCGCGATCGCTTTTAGCTCAGGGAGCAAAGGTGAATGTCCGTAACCAGAATGGTAATACCCCACTCCACAACGTTTTTGGAGAGAAAACCGCTGCTGTAATCAAACTGTTGATCGATCGAGGCGCTAAGGTTAACGCTAGAAATCAGGAGCAAATGACACCGCTACATCTTGTTCCCAATTCAGGAAAAGCTGATATTACCGAGCTATTGATTCGCAGTGGTGCGGATATAAATGCTCGCAGCAATCAAAACTGGACACCACTACACTACGCAGCATCAAATCTAGAAATCGCCAAAAAACTGATCGAAGCAGGCGCGGATCTAACCATCCAAAATCGTCAAGGGGCTGTGATTCACTCTCAGGATATTAACCCCACAGTACTACAACTCCTACTCGATCGGGGAGTTGATGTGAATCTCCGCAATGCTCAGGGACAAACTCCGCTGCACGTGCATCGTTTCCAACCTTCTTTGATTAAACTGCTGCTGGATCGAAAAGCAAAAGTTAATTTGCAAGATGTTGAAGGTAAAACCCCTCTATATGATGTGAATCTGGAAGTAGCTCAACTACTGGTTGCAGCGAATGCAGACTTAAATATTCAAGATAATTTAGGTAGAACACCTCTGCATCAAGCAGTATTAGAGGAGCAAAGTTTTTTTGGACCAGAATTAGTTACACTATTCCTCAGTAAAAATGCTAGGGTTGACATCAAAGATAAGCAGGGTAAAACGGCTCTAGACTTGGCTCGACAACTGAATAAAACCCAAATTATTAATTTGCTAGAGCAGTATATTGCAACTAAAAACGGTAAAACTCCAACTACAAATATTTCCCAACTCCAAGAGTTGCTCAAATCCAAAAACTGGGCTGCTGCGGACAAAGAAACCCGTCGCTTATTATCACTTCAAAAAGACCTCTACAGTCCGAATTCTGCCACTATTCCCTTAGAATTGATTCGAGAAATTGATCGAGCTTGGCTAGCCGCTAGCAGTGGACGATTTGGTTTCAGCATTCAAGCTAAAATTTGGCAACAAGCAATGGCAACCCATCCCCACAATTCCGAAGCAGCTGTTAATGCTTTTCGCGATCGCGTTGGTTGGAAACTCACAGTTCCTCGCACCGAAAACGATTTTATCAGCAGCGACTGGCTCAATGAATCCGAACTCAATTATTCACTACAAGCTCCTACGGGACACTTACCTTGGGCAGGTGTTTCAGATGCAGTAGTACAATCGATAGCAGTCCCTCCCCCTGGAGAACATTGCGGTAGCTGTACCATTGATGCCATGTCTTTACGATATCAGCGATTTTATGGATATTTACCCCAATTTTTTATACGGGTTCAAAAAGCTTTGAATACCCCCGTAACGCAAACTTAATCTTGGCGATCGCACAAATATTTAGTCAGGACTTACGCATAAATTCCTAGAAACGCAGTTTATGCAGCGTAAGTCCTAATTAAGTATACTAGTATAAAATGATTTTTAGGTTATTGTGTCCGATAAATTTCTGTAATATTTTGAATAGCATTGACCGATAACTGCACTAGTGATTATTGCGATCGCCAATACTCTAGTACAGCACGGCGTAAATAAAGCAACCATTTAAAATGCTTGAAACCCTTATCCTATAATATTTTTGACTTTTGACGAACGCGCAGCGGTACTAGTCAGTTGCTTAATAGGAAATCAATTAGCATAATTGTTGATATTAATATCAATCTAACGATGGCAAATTGTCTTTTGCGTTAAGAAATCTCCAAAGATAACTGTTTTGATGATTCATAGGCAGTAGGCAGTAGGCAGTAGTGACTCACCCTTATTCATAGTGAGATGAACCGCGCTCTTCGAGCGAATGAAAAATTGACGTTTTATACCTCGCGCTCATTCAGCCTCTGTATAATTCTTGATTTTTACTGATTTCAACTCAGAACGCGCATTTTAAATTGATACTTTTTACCCACTGCCGATTGCCGACTGCATTTTGTTGTAATTATTAAAACAACAATAATCTAAATTACGTATTTATATAGAGAAAAATCCGGGTTTTTATTTCTATATAGAGAAAAGAAATATACATCGTCCAATAAGTGATTCTTGGAATCCCCCACTGATTCGGAGTACCGAATGCAGTAGTGGGAGGATTTGACATAATAGCGATCGGCATTCTTTTAGAGGTTGAATTAAAAGAATCTATTTTTTCGCTGATGTTTTCAATAATTCCAAAGCAAGGGAAAATTTAGGTAATGATTGATAAAATCAAATGACTTTAAACTAAGGAAAATAATTAAATTGGATAAGAAGAAATGTGTAAATTTAAGGAAAACCCAGGGAATCATCATTAATATCTTTTCAAACGCCTATTATATAAAGGATTCCGCCATATAACTGCTGTGGGGCCATTGTCCACCAAATAAAGCATAAATTTCTACGGGCTTACCAGAAATAGTTATGCCAATTTCATAAGACTTACCCGTAAAAGGTGCAAAACGGCGACAAGCTTCTTGATAAAAATGGCTATGCCGATACTTTTTATTTATCAGATCGATCGCAAACAGTCCATAGAAATAGCGAGGAATACTTTGTATAGTTTCTACAATCTGACCGATATTTCTCGCCAAAATTGCATTGCGCGGAACTTCAGTTTTCCAAGCAGTATCCAAAGCCCAAGCTGCACTAGTTAAATGAGAAGCACCGCAAATACCGCAGACACGAGGTGTCACAATTAACCCAGCCTGTGGGTCTTTACCGCGTAAAATCACTTCAAATCCGCGAAACAATTCCGCGTGAGTCCAAGCGTTGACGACTTGTCCGTCGTCGATATCAACTCTTACATCTAAATCGCCTTCAACCCTACCCAAAGGCGAAATGTCTAATGTTTTTATCATAGTTGTTAGTTGATAGTTGATGGTTGATGGTCAATAGTCATTATTTATTTAACTCCAATTACCAATTCGCAATTACCAATTCCCTATATTGTAAAAAAGTCCTCTTCTGCCCAATCTGGCATTGAGTCTTTTGCTGCCATTGTCAAGACGGCGTAATCTTTCTTATTAACTCCTGTCGGTAAATCTTTAGGAACTCCCATTACAGTTTGAGTTTCATGTATGGTGTGGTACTATAATTTTGCTCCATAAAATAACCCTTTAACCTAGAATGCGTATAGGCTATGCCCGCGTATCAACTCGTCAGCAAGCGGATACAGAAGCGCTTGATCAGCAAATAAGCCGACTTGAAAAAGCTGGGGCTGATAAAGTGTTGTATGATATCGAGTCGGGTAGAAAAGACACTAGAAAAAACTTTAACCAAACAATTGCTCTAGCTAAGAACGGAGTAGCAACAGAAATAATCGTTACGCGGCTAGATCGACTTGGGCGTAATGTAATTAGCATCCATAAAACAATAGAAACACTTCAAAAAGCTGGGGCTAAGCTTACCATTTTAGATTCTCCTCTAGGTGATACAAATTCGGCTTTTGGATGGTTAACTATTAATAATATTGCGGGGTTGGCAGAATTTGAGAGTAGATTATTATCTGAGCGAATCTCCCACGGAACCGAATATTACCGCTCCAATTTAAAATATTTTGGCAAGCCTCCGTTTGGTTATACAAAGGATGTAAATGGTAAATGCATTCCTCACCCAACAGATTGGCTAATTGCCAAGGAAATAATTTACAGATTTTACACGAACTCATTTGCTTCCATTTCCCGTTGGCTAGCGGAAAGTTTTAAAATCAAAATGTACCCTTCCAGCTTGCGTAATTGGCTGCACAATCCTGCAATACGAGGACACACATTTTATAAATTGAAATCGGGGGAAATTGATCGGCATTACACAACCCATGAAGCATTGATAACAGAAAGCGAATACCAGGATTTAGCGAAAATTACCGCTCATACTAACAAAAAAGACCCACGTAAATTTAAGCCCCACATTCTGGCTGGAATATTCAAATGTGGGGTTTGCGGACACGCTATGACTAAAACTAAAGCAGGTCTTCAGTTTCAATGTACTCAGTATAAGAAGTTTGGCAAAGCTGGATGCAGTAACGGGAAGACAATCGCTAAATCTATAGTCAAAAAAGAAGTGACACAAGTTCTCACGGGATATGCCTTTGAAGTTGTGCGGGAAGTTAATAACCGAACACAAACGGATATAGCAGTTGATAAAAGATTAATCACACTACAACATCAACTGCAAACACTCCAGTCGCTGCCTAGTAACCCCGCCATTGATTTGGCGATTACTGACTTAAAACAACAAATGAAAAATTACGAGCAACAAAATAATACTCGTGAATCCAAGACGGAAGAGGATTATTTAATGTTACGCTCGTTTGGTCAAGCGGACTTTTGGGAATTGTTATCTGACACAGAGTTTAAAGTTATCTGTTTGCGTTTTCTCGAAACCGTTGTGTTCAATGGTGGTAGGGAGATAGAAGTTTGTTTACGAGACATCTCTGTGCCGTAGTTAATTGCTTTTTCTCGAATGCTTTGCCAAATATCTTTATCTAACATGAACCTGTGTCCTGAAGCGTAATTTATTTTGGAAGGTTCGATTAATTAATTCCGCTCTTGGTGAACAGAAAGTTACCATGAATGGTACCGTTGTTAAGATTTAGATACAAAGCGAAAAGCTTACGCCCTATGTGAGATTAAAGAATATTCGGATGTAGATTTAAAAAATCGCCTCGTTAAAGTTCTACGTAACCCAGTTGATGGAGATTATATTGAAGAAATAACGCTTACAAAGATGTTGGAGGAAGAAGGATGAACATAATTAAAAAATGCGCGTTCTGGGTTTAAAGCCAAAGTTTAAAAGAAAATAAAATTTTCAGACGCGCAGCGCAATAAATTTTTATGTCCTTATTTCAATCTCACGATTTGAATCGTGGGTTCTTATAGCGTTCGATCCTCTTCCTTCTTGCTTCGTGAAATATTTTTTTAATAATATTAACACAACAAAATAACACAGTTTTACAAGGATTCAACAAAAATAAATACGCCTTGTTAAAAAAAAAACACTACACTGAATAACAAAAAACTAAACTAGAATCAGTTGAATAATTATTGAATACTAATATTTCAACACAATCGGAATACCAATGGATTGCAAATCAACACTTGTCATGCGACTACCATAGTCAAATGTCAACTCTAATAATGGTAAAGAATTTTGTTCAATTTCTATAATTCCCTCTGTTTTTAACATGGAAATAGGATTAGTCAGATTACCTACTTTCCTCATGAAAATACGAGTATTTGTTAGCTTTTTGATTCCCAAAGGATGATTAATTAATTTTTGGTGGTCTTCTAGAAGAGGATTAAATATGGTTAAAAAAGAAACTTGCTCAGGAATCATAAAACACAGCGGTTCTGTTTCAACAGCAAGATTAGCCGCTGCAAAGTTAATAAATTGCTCTGGAGATTGCGAAGATTGATTAATTAACTTATTCGATAAATTATTATATTCCCGATGAACAATGTTCGGTTTCTGATGAAGAGCAATTCCAAATGGAGAAGTTATTTTTGTTGGAGAATATGAACGAGCAATAAAATCTATTCCCGAACGCATAGCATATATCTCAGCTTTGATTTCATCTTCAACCCAGATTAATTCAATGTAAGTATTTTCAAAGCAAATCAAGCTTGAAGCCGTTCCTTGCTGTGGATGGTAACTTATCTTCTCTCCACAAATTAAACCTATTTTTTCTAGAGACAGCTTATTAGGTGCTGCTCCCAGACAGACAAAAATGTGATCTATTTCTAGCAAAGTCTCATTTATCAGTAATTGTGCCATTTACTATTTGCTTTGTTTACTATCTTGTTCATTCAACACTTGCGTCGCTACATTTGTTTTTAGCAATCCCCCTCTTCAGCCGCACCCGGCACAAAGGGGTAGTTGAACTGTTACTAGCCCTATTTACCTAAATAGACTGAAATTAATTACTTTTAAATCATATTAATTTATATATTTTTTTATCAACTATTTTTACTTTTTGTTTTGTCTTTTAACAGAATTGAGTTTATAAGCGCTTCTTCTAAAGCCTCTAATGATTCAAATCCTGATTTCTTCAAGATAATTAATTTCGATAATTCTCAATTGATAATCAGGCAAAGCTAAAAATAGCCAATATTTACTTAAAAATAACCTCCCTTAGATAGATAAATATAAGTCTTGAAACATAAAACGTTTAATCATCTGCAAAACATTCTATTGATGGAACATTGATTACCAACTAGTAGTCATCAAATAATAATTATTCTCATTAACTAATGAAAGGGATTGCTTGTCAAGTCTGTCGTGTTTTTTTTTACAAAAGTTATACATTAATAAAAATTGATTTGTGATCTGGTTTAGCTTGTAAGCAGTTGTATATCCTTATGACAAGAAATAAATTATGATCAAATAGATAAATTGGAGCTAGTTGTGAGCAAATTGGAAAAAACGAAGCAAATCGCTACTTCTATATTTGATTATGAAGCGTTGACCCCAGAGCAGCGTATCCTAGTCATGCAAAGAACTGGTGAAATCCAAGAGCGTTTACAACGTTCGGCTCAAGATATTTGGGAAATCGGTCAGCGTTTAGCGGATGTACGCGCTCAATTGAAGCATGGTCAATTCGATGCTTGGTTAAAAGCGGAATTTGGTTGGAGTAGACGTACAGCATACAACTTTATCAATGTTTATGAGACTTTTGGGGAACGTGCAAATCTTGCACAAATTGACATTGCGACTTCTGCACTTTACCTTTTAGCTGCACCATCTACACCTCAAAATGTACGGGAAGAGTATTTACTCAAAGCCAAAGAAGGAGAAAAAATTACTCATAAAGAATTGCGATCGCACATCGAGCAGAAAAAACACAAATCTACCCTTCAAACTGAGCACAAAGATTATACGCCCGTTAACGAAACAAAGCTATCTATTTCTTCTGCTTCTATACCTGAAATTATTCGATTAGTTCCTCAAGAAGTAGTAGAGGTTGAATCAGTAGAAGTTTCCCAAGCACAATCAAAACAACCAAATTTCGCTTCCGATACGAAAGTTGAAGCCGGTTGGTATGTATTGGAAGGACAACATCTGGTTTTTTGTGGAGATACGGCTTCATCCCAGTTCCATTCTCATATCCCTGACATCACCTTAGCTGTGGCTGCGACTTCTAGTAATTGGGATCACGATTGGTTAATTGATGTAGCCGGAACTTTGATTGTTTTACAAGAATCAGCGTTGCAGCAAGATAATTTAGAGCAATTAATTAATATGTTTTCTCAACCAGGGGACACAATTGTCTTTCCTTGGCTACCATATTCACAAATGATTGCGATCGCGAATAAGTTAAATCGCAAAGCGATTGCGGGTGATATGTCGGTTCAAAAGTGTCAGCAAGCAATTTCAGCATCTGGTTTGGATTTTGCATCGGTTAAATTATGATATGAGAAGGAACAGGTTAAAGGTTTAAGCTCAAAGGTCAAAGCTAAGTATTGTAAAAGTCACAAAATATACGAAAAGCACGTAAATATTTAAACAACATAAAAAATTCATATATTGAAAATAAGTAATCAAAAATACGTATTTATTGCTCATGATTGTGCAATAATAGTCAAATGTAAAAAAAAATTATCAATAGATTAAAAATAGTTCTCAAAAAAGTAGAAGTTACGAATAGAAACGAATCGAAGCCCATTGTGTTTAAAAACTAAAGTTTACAAGCCACTTCTTAATTTTTAGAAAAAATAATCATCTAATTACTGTGTCCGTAGGACATAATCTAAAATTTAAAATCCAAAATCTAAAATCTAAAATCTAAAATTTAAATGACTACGAATGGATTAGAAATTGCGATTATCGGTATGGCTGGTAGGTTTCCAGGTGCTAAGAATATCGATGAGTTTTGGCAAAATATTCAGAATGGGGTGGAATCAATTCGTCCTTTGACGGATGAATATTTGCTTTCTCAAGGTGTAGATAAATCATCTTTAGAGCATCCCCAGTATGTAAAAGCAGGAGCGGTACTCGAAGATGTTGAACTATTCGATGCAGATTTTTTTGGTTTTAGTCCCAGGGAAGCAGAAATTTTAGATCCACAACAGCGTTTATTTTTAGAATGTGCTGTGGAAGCAATAGAAACCGCAGGATACAATCCCCAAACTTATCAAGGTTTGATAGGGGTTTACGGTGGTGCGGGAATGAATGGGTATTTGTTTAATCTCTATACAAATCCAAATATTCGTAATTCTGTTAGTAACTATCAGTTATTTTTAGCCAGCGACAAGGATTTTTTAACAACGCGAGTATCCTATAAACTGAATTTAGAAGGACCAAGTGTTGACGTACAAACGGCTTGTTCGACATCCTTAGTTGCAGTTCATATAGCCTGTCAAAGTTTATTAAGCGGCGAGTGCGACATGGCTTTGGCGGGTGGGGTAGCAATTTCTAAGCAGGTAGGGTATTTATATCAAGAAGGTGGTATTTATTCACCTGATGGACATTGCCGTGCTTTCGATGCTGATGCAAAAGGAACAGTTTCGGGAAGTGGAGTCGGAATTGTTGTTCTCAAAAGATTGGAAGATGCTTTAAATGATGGAGACTGTATTGATGCGATAATTAAAGGAAGTGCGATTAATAATGATGGTGCTTTTAAAGTTAGTTATACATCTCCGAGTATTGATGCTCAAGCAAAAGTAATTCGTGCTGCACAGTTAATAGCGTCCGTAGAACCATCGAGTATAAGTTATATAGAGGCTCACGGTACTGGTACTGCATTGGGAGATCCAATTGAAATTGCAGCATTAACTCAAGTATTTGGAAGTCAAAAGGGAGCAGAGGGAGCGGAGGGAGTAAGGGGAAGACAAAAAGCTTGCGGTATCGGTTCACTGAAAACCAATATCGGACATTTAGATACTGCTGCGGGAATTGCTAGTTTAATCAAAGCTGTTTTGGCACTCAAATACAAACAAATTCCTCCTAGTTTGCATTTTGAGCAACCGAATCCACAAATTGATTTTAATGCTAGTCCTTTTTACGTCAATACGAGTTTATCACCATGGGAAACCGATAAATTACCTCGTCGTGCTGGTGTGAGTTCCTTTGGAATTGGAGGAACAAATGCTCATCTGGTATTGGAAGAAAACCTCACCCCGTCCTTACGGACACCCCTCTCCTTATTAAGGAGAGGGGAAAGAGGCGTGTCAGATGGGACACCCCTCTCAACAAGAGGAGAAAGAGGCGTGTCAGATGGGACACCCCTCTCCTTAACAAGGAGAGGGGAAGGGGGTGAGGTTAAATCGTGGGAACTGTTATTAATTTCTGCCAAAACAGAATCGGCAGTCTTAACAGCTACAGCAAATTTAGCCAGATATTTAGAAGCACATCCCGATTTAAACTTAGCGGATGTTGCCTATACTTTGAAAGTTGGTAGACAAGAATTTGAACATCGTCGCTTCTTGGTTTGTCAAAACATCGAATCCGCTATTCTATTACTAAAATCACCAGATTCTCCGGAAGTTTTCACCCACACTCACACCCCAACAACTCGAAGTGTCGCTTTCATGTTTTCCGGACAAGGCAGTCAATACGTTAACATGGGACGGGAACTATATGAAACACAACCAGTATTCCAAGAAACAGTAGATAATTGCTGTACTTTGCTAAAACCCCATCTCGGTTTTGATTTACAAACTCTTATTTATCCTAGTGAAAAGGGAATAGGAAGTGAAAACTCTACCCCTTCTCCCCTTAACCAAACTGCGATCGCACAACCTGCAATATTCATCATCGAATATGCTTTAGCTAAGTTATGGATGTCATGGGGAATTACTCCAGAAGTGAGTATTGGACATAGTATTGGGGAATATGTAGCAGCTTGTTTGGCTGGGGTATTTTCTTTAGAAGATGCTTTAAAAGTGGTTGCTGTACGAGGAAAGTTAATGCAGCAACAGCCAACTGGTGCTATGCTTTCGGTATTTTTATCTGCTAATGATATTCAATCTTGGTTAAACGATGAAATTACTTTAGCTGCGATTAATTCACCATTATTATGTGTAGTGTCGGGAAAATGTGAGGCGATCGCTAATTTAGAGAAACGTTTAGAAGCGTCAAATATAGCTTGTCGGCTTTTACATACATCCCATGCATTTCATTCACCAATGATGTCGGGTGCTGAAAAACCGTTTATGCAGGTGTTGGAGTCTATTAAACTAAATCCTCCTTCGATTCCCTTTATATCTAACGTTACTGGTACTTGGATTACTGCAACAGAAGCAACGGATAAAGCTTATTGGGTGAAGCATTTACGAGAAACGGTACAGTTTGCTGCTGGTGTTACAGAGTTAACAAAAGATTCCCATCGCATTTTACTAGAAGTTGGTGCGGGAAGAACGTTGAGTACTTTTGCGAAGGGACAAGGGGAACTGGTTTTAACAAGTGTCAGACATCCCAAAGAAGATAAATCCGATGTTGATTTTATTTTAAATACATTGGGACAACTGTGGTTAAATGGGTTAAAGATTGACTGGAGTGGTTTTTATCAGCAACAGAAGCGTTATCGAGTACCTTTACCAACTTATCCTTTTGAGAGAAAGCGTTACTGGATAGATGGTGCTAGGGAAGTAAGTAGTTTGTTTGGTGTAGAAGATTATAGATTAAAAAACCGCAGAGGCACAGAGGGCGCTGAGGAAAGAAGTGGTAGAGGAAGTATAAAAGGTGGAGTCAAAATTAATCATGATGGAGATTGGTTTTATGTATCTTCTTGGGAACGCGATCGAGTTGAGTTTGTAACTAGGGAGAAACTTGCTTCATATAAATATGTATGGTTAATTTTTGTTGATGCTGCTGGTATTGGTAGCGAAATTGCTCAGCAATTGGCAAATGCCGGACATGATGTAATTACTGTTGCCGTTGGTGATAAGTTTGACCAAGTGGGTTATCGACAATTTAGCATTAATCCCGAATGTCAGGAAGATTATGTTGAGTTATTGGAAGATTTGGAATTACGGGAATTAAATGTTGAGCGGGTGATTCATCTATGGAATCTAGATGATGTTAGTACGAGCTTTGCAGATGCTCAAAAGTTAGGATTTTATAGTTTACTGTATTTAACTAAGGCAATTTCTCAACAGAAGATTAGTAATTCGATTTATATCAAGATTATTACTAATTGTTTATATGACGTTGTTGGGGAAGAGGAGTTAAATCCGGTTCAATCTCCTATAGTGGGTTTGAGTAAGGTGATTGGACAAGAATATCCTAATATTGCTTGCTGTAATATTGATGTGAAGATTTGCGAGCAAAAGGAAAGGTTAATTAAGCAGCTGTTAATTGAGATGGTGGGTGAAGTTAGAGATTTTACTGTTGCTTATCGGGGAAGGTATCGTTGGAGAAAGGTGTTTACGGAGTTAAATAACCGCAGAGGCGCTGAGGGCGCTGAGGGAAGAAGTACGGAGATTGTGTTGCGTGAGGTGGGGAGTTATTTAATTGTTGGGGATTTGGTTGGGGGATTGGGTAGGGTTTTTGCTGAGTATTTAGTTAACACGATGCGAGCAAGGTTGGTTTTGATTGGGGATGAGAAACCAAGTTGGGAGTGGGAATATTTGTTTGTGGAAGCGGATATAACATCAGAGTCGCAAATGGAGGATGCTGTTTCTCAAGCTGAAGCAGAGTTTGGAGAAATTAATGGGGTATTTTATTCCACTCCGATGAGTAACGAGCATTCGACTGCAACAATTGGAGAATTGACTGGGAATCATTGCGAGTATAATTTCCGTTATAAAGTTTATGGTTTACAGGTTTTAGCGAAGGTTTTGCAGTCAAGAAAGTTGGATTTTTGTATTTTGCAATCTTCTTTATCTACTGTTGTTGGTGGATTGGGTTTAGGAGCTTATAGTGCTGCAAATTATTTTGTCGATGCTTTTGCTCATCAGCAATTAAGTAATAATCTTGAGGAATCAACTCCTTGGTTTAGCGTTAATTGGGATGCTTGTGATTTTGAATTAAATCAACATCGTGAATTTAGTTCCAATATGGCTCAATTTGCTCTGACTCCCCGTGAAGTGTGGGAAGCAACTCAAAGTATTTTAAAGATGGGTGTTCCTCAAGTTGTGGTGAGTAAGGGAGAGTTAGATGCAAGAATCGAGCAGTGGGTAAGGGTACAACCATTAAATGAAGCATCTACCATTGGGAATAATTCTAGTCATACAAGACCAAATTTAACTAATGAATATGTAGCACCCAGGAATGATATTGAGCAAGCAATAGCTCAAATATGGCAAGATTTATTAGGGATAGATAAAGTCGGGGTAAATGACAGTTTCTTTGAGTTGGGGGGACATTCATTGTTAGCGGTACAAGCAATAGCAAGACTTAGAGAAATGTTTCAGGTTGAGTTAGAAATGCGGAGTGTTTTGTTTGAAGCACCGACGGTGGGTAAGATTGCGGGGATGATAGGGCGAGAGCAGCCGAAAGAGGATGATTTAGCTCAAATGGCTGATGTTTTGGCTGAAATTCAAGGTTTATCGGCTGAAGAGATTGCGAAGGAGTTGGAGGAATGAGATTTAAACGCAGAGGTACGCTGAGGTATGCGCGGAGGAGGGTTTAAAGACTTTGCGTTTCTTTGCGGTTTCCTTTGCGTGCCTCTGGGTTGCAAATATATTAAAAATGGTGTTAAGCAATGGATAATATTTACGAACAACTTACAAAACTAACTCCCGAACAACGTAAACTATTCAAACGTCGTCTTAAAGAAAGAGGGATAGTAATTCCTGATAATAATCAAATTTATCCACGAGAATCTGGGGATGAATTACCGTTGTCTTTTGCTCAACAACGTTTGTGGTTTATTCAGCAACTTGAACCCGAAAGCAGTACTTATAATGTGCCTAGCGCTCTTAAGCTTAAGGGGAAATTAAATGTAGGAGTTTTAGAAAAATCGCTAAATGAAATAATAAGAAGACATGAAATTCTTCGCACTACGTTTATAAGTAATTCCCAAAAAGAACCAGTTCAAAAGATTGCTGTACCCGAAGAACTGAGTTTACCTGTGGTGGATTTACAAGGTTTATTATCAAGGGAAGATATTGTCAGAAAGTTGGTGCGAGATGCTTATGAATCTCCTTTTGATTTGACTAAACCTTTATTACGATTAAGTTTAATTAAATTAAGCGAGTTTGAACATATCCTATTAATTACAACTCATCACATCATATCCGACCGTTGGTCAATAGGGGTGTTTTTACGGGAGCTATCAAGTATTTATAATGCTTTTTGCGATCGCAAAACTATCTCCGGAGGAGATGCAACGAAAAACCCGCTAAATGAATTACCGATTCAATATGGTGATTTCGCAATTTGGCAGCGTCAATGGTTACAGGGTGAGGTTTTAGAAAACCAAACTAATTATTGGAAAGAAAAATTAAATAATCTTTCGGTATTAGAATTACCTACTGATAGAAAAAGATTACCAGTTCCAAGTTATAAAGGCGCACATTATCCTCTAAGTCTTTCTCAAAGATTATCAGAAAAGCTGCGGAATTTGAGTGCAAAATCCGGAGTGACGTTGTTTACGATGCTGTTATCTGCTTTTCAAGTGTTGCTGCATCGCTACACCCATCAAGATGATATTGTTGTTGGAACCGATATTGCAAATCGCGATCGCACTGAAATTGAACCTTTAATTGGTTTATTAGTAAATACTTTGGTGTTACGAACTGATGTTTCTGGTAA
The DNA here is from genome assembly GCF_015207665.1 of Plectonema cf. radiosum LEGE 06105. GTDB lineage: Bacteria > Cyanobacteriota > Cyanobacteriia > Cyanobacteriales > Nostocaceae > Rivularia > Rivularia radiosa_A. The sequence goes on along the minus strand of NZ_JADEWL010000021.1, from coordinate 30,953 downwards.
TCCGACATTTCGCGAATTATTGCAGCGAGTGCGGGAAGTTGTTTTAGGAGCTTTTGCTCACAAGGATTTACCATTTGAAAAGTTGGTGGAAATTCTCAATCCTAACCGCGATATCAGTCAAATGATGCCGTTGTTTCAGGTGAAGTTTGATTTACAATTAGCGAGTGTCAAACCTTTACAATTAAATAATTTGACGGTAGAACGAGATGCATACAAGCAAGAATTTGTCAAGTACGAATTGCGTTTGAATTTACAAGATACAGAAAAAGGTATTTGTGGACAGGTTGAATATAGCAGCGATTTATTTGACGAGGAAACCATTGTCCGTCTTGTAGAACATTTTCGGGTTTTGTTAGGGGGAATAGTTGATAATCCCGATTGTCATATTGGTAATTTACCACTGTTGAGTGAAGCGGAATCAAAACAAATATTGTGGGAATGGAATCAGACACAGCGCGAGTATGAGGATTTATGTATTCATGAGTTATTTGCTCTTCAGGTAGAAAAAACCCCTGATGCTATTGCCCTTGTTCATGATGATTGTCATTTGACTTATAGGGAATTAAATAAGCGTGCAAATCAATTAGCTCATTATTTGCAAACATTGGGTGTAAAACCAGAGTCGAAAGTTGGAGTTTATTTTGAGCGAAATTTAGAATTAGTAATTGGTATTTTAGCGATTCTCAAAGCTGGTGCGGCTTACGTACCTTTAGATCCAACTTATCCAGAAGCACGCACGGCATATATTATTGAAGATGCTCAAATAGAAATTTTATTGACGGAAACCTCACCCCCAGCCCCTCTCCTTGGTAAGGAGAGGGGAGCCGGAGGTAGATTAGTTTCCCCTCATGATAGGGAGAAGGGTGTAGAAGAAAGCTTTTCCCCTCTCCTTGACAAGGAGAGGGGTGCCGGAGGCGGGGTGAGGTTATTTAACGATTGGGAAAAAATTGCTCAACACAGTACAGATAATCCCAAAAGTCAAGTTACAGCAGACAATTTAGCATATTTAATTTACACGAGCGGCTCTACAGGTAAACCCAAAGGAGTTGCGATCGCTCATCGTAGTACGGTAACTTTGCTGCATTGGGCAAGGGAAGTATTTAACGATCAAGTTATTGCTGGAATGTTAGCATCAACTTCGATTTGCTTTGACTTATCGGTATTTGAATTGTTTGTACCATTAAGTTGGGGTGGAAAAATTATTCTCGTAGAAAACGTTTTGGATTTAGTGGATTTACCTGGTGCTTGGGGTATAACAACGATTAATACTGTACCGAGTGCTATTTCTCAATTATCTCGTGTAAATGCAATTCCGAATTCGGTAAATACGATTAATTTAGCTGGAGAAGCTTTACAGTGGAGTTTGGTACAACAATTAGAAAAACATCCTTATATTCAGCAGATATTTAATTTATATGGTCCTAGTGAGGATACAATCTATTCTACCTATGCTTTAGTTGGGGGAAGGGGGAAGGGAGTAGGCAGACAAGGAGAAAAAGAATTAATTACCAATTACCAATTACCAATTACCAATTACCAATCTCCTCCGATAGGTTTTCCAATTGCGAATACTCAAGCTTATATTCTCGATAGTTATTTACAACCTGTTCCCGTGGGTGTCATTGGTGAGTTATATCTTGGTGGTGCGGGGTTAGCAAGGGGTTATTTTAATAAACCGGATTTGACTGCTCAAAGGTTTATTCCGAATCGGTTTAATTCGTTTTTTACGGAAGATGATGAATTAATTAACCGCAGAGACGCTGAGAGCGCTGAGGAAGAAGGAAGAGAGAAGAAGATTCCTAATTCCCAATTACCCATTAGCAGATTATACAAAACTGGCGATTTGGTACGTTATTTAGCTGATGGTAATATTGAGTATATTGGTAGGCTGGATAGTCAGGTAAAAATTCGGGGGTATCGGATTGAAATTGGTGAGGTGGAAGCTGCTTTAAGTCAATATCCCCAAGTACAAGAATCAGCGGTGAATGTTAGAGAAGAGGGAGAAAATAAGTTACTGGTTGCTTATGTTGTATTTAAGGATGATTTAGAAATATCAATTTCTCAAGTTCGTAATTTTTTATCGGAAAGACTTCCTGTTTATATGATTCCTGCTGCGTTTGTGGAGTTGGATGAATTACCGCGTTTGCCAAATGGTAAGATAAATCGACGCAAATTACCTTTACCTGATACCATTCGTCGGGAATTAAAGACGACTTTTATTCAACCACAAACGGAAATTGAAAAGGCGATCGCTAAAATTTGGCAAGATGAATTAAAGGTAGAACAAGTTGGGTTACACGATAATTTCTTTGAATTAGGGGGACATTCTCTTTTAGGTATTAAAATCATTGCGGAGATTAATCAATGTTTACAAGTTGATATTCCTTTACGCAGTTTGTTTCTAAATCCTACTGTTGCGGGATTGGTTGAGCAAGTAGAAAATAATTCAGTAATACCAAATTTCCAAAGTTTACCGAAACTCGTACCAGATTTAACGCAACGTTATGAACCTTTTCCCTTAACTGATATTCAACAAGCTTACTGGATTGGACGAAATAAAGCTTTTGAATTGGGAAATGTCTCGACTCATGGTTATCGAGAAATTGAAACGGTAGGGTTAAGTGTTCAACAGGTGGAAGTTGCTTTGCAGCAGTTGATTAATCGTCATGATATGCTGCGGGTAATTGTGGAATCTGATGGTAAACAGCGAATTTTACCGCAAGTGCCACCCTATAAAATTAAAACATTAAATTTGTGTGCTTCTTCTGTGGAAGAGGTTGATAAGGAGTTAACAAACTTACGGGATAAGCTTTCTCATCAAGTGTTATCCACGGAAGAATATCCTTTATTTGATATTCAAGCGGTGTTGTTGTCAGATGACAGAGTACGCTTTTTGATTAGTTTTGATGTATTGATGGGTGATGCTTGGAGTTTACAGATATTAGCGCAAGAATTGGTATTGTTGATTCAACAATCAAATAAATTCCCACCGTTAGAAATTTCTTTCCGGGATTATGTATTAGCGGAAAACGAGTTTCGTAATTCAGATAAATATCAGCAATCTTGGAATTATTGGCTGTCACGTCTGACAACTTTACCCCCTGCTCCCCAACTACCGTTACAAAAAAATCCCAACGCAATTAAACAACCGCGTTTTATCCGTCGTACCCACACTTTAAAACCAGAATTATGGGGAAAAATCAAACAGCTTGCAACCCAAAATAATATTACCCCTTCTGGCTTATTACTCGCAGCTTTTGCCGAAATCCTGACATTGTGGAGCAATAATCCCCAATTTACTCTCAATTTAACCCTATTCAATCGTTTACCATTACATCCCCAGGTAAATCAACTAATTGGAGATTTTACTTCATCAACATTATTGGCAATTGATAATAGCGGTAAAGATATATTTGCTACTAGAGCTAAAAGAATTCAGGAACAATTATGGTCAGATTTAGACCATCGTTATGTGAGTGGAGTTGAAGTATTACGAAGATTAGCGCGTACTAAAGGGCGAATGACTGGCGCATTAATGCCCGTTGTATTTACCAGCACTCTTACTCAAGATAATTCCGAAAAATCATCTAGAAATCGAAATTGGGATGGAGAAGTCGTCTACAGTGTGAGTCAAACATCCCAAGTTTACCTCGATCATCAAGTTTCCGAAATTAACGGAGCATTAGTTTATAACTGGGATACCATTGACGAACTGTTCCCTTCGGGAATGCTCGATGATATGTTTACTACCTACAGCCGTTTTCTAGAAAGTTTGGCGAATCAAGCAGCATGGCAAAATACTACTAGACAACTATTACCATCCACACAACTGGAAATATTTAATCGAGTAAATGCCACACAAGCAAATTTAATCAATACCCAACCGCTTTTACACGAATTATTTTTTGATAGAGTTGCCCTCAATCCCGATAAACAAGCAATAATCACCTCAAATGTTTGTTTTAGTTATCAAGAATTGCGCGATCGCACTTTATATCTCACCACACAGTTACAAGAATTAGGGCTACAAAATCAACTAATCGCGGTTGTAATGTCCAAAGGTTGGGAACAAGTAGTAGCTGTCTTAGGTATTTTAACAGCAGGTGCAGCCTATGTTCCTATAGACCCAGAATTACCAAGAGAAAGACGCTCTCAGATATTACAGCAAGCACAAATTGAATACGTTGTCATCCAACCTTGGTTAGATAATTCCGATTATTGGGAAGATGGTATCACCCGAATTGTAGTAGAAAATTCCATGAAAAACCTCACCCCGTCCTTTCGGACACCCCTCTCCTTAGTAAGGAGAGGGGATGGGGGTGAGGTTACTTTGGAGTCCTCACAACTTGCCTACATAATCTATACCTCCGGCTCTACGGGATTACCCAAAGGTGTGATGATTAATCATCAAGGTGCGGTTAATACAATTTTGGATATTAATCAACGCTTTGGAATTACTCAACAAGATTGCGTTTTAGCTTTATCTTCTCTAAGTTTCGACTTATCTGTATATGATATTTTCGGAACATTAGCCGCAGGAGCAACTATAGTTATTCCCGATGCAGATTTAGCAAAAGACTCCGCACACTGGACAAATTTGATACAGGAATATCACGTAACAATTTGGAATTCGGTTCCCGCTTTAATGCAATTGTTAGTAGAGCATTTAGAGTCAGTTGAACAAAAAACAAATTCCTTACGTTTAGTGTTGATGAGCGGCGACTGGATACCATTGAATCTACCCCAAAGAATTTGGAATCAGCTTACAAATGCAGAAATTATAAGCTTGGGTGGAGCAACGGAAGCTTCAATTTGGTCGATTGCTTATCCTATCAAAGAAATTAATCCCAGTTGGAAGAGTATTCCTTACGGTTATCCATTGACAAATCAACAGTTTTATGTACTAAACGAAGCAATGGAACCTTGTCCGATTTGGGTAACAGGACAACTTTATATTAGTGGAATTGGTTTAGCAAAAGGATATTTGAATCAACCCCAATTAACAGCAGAAAAATTCATTCCAAATCCCTTTGTAGAAGAAACCTCACCCCGTCCTGACGGACACCCTTCTCCTTACCAAGGAGAGGGGAAGGGAACCTCACCCCGTCCTGACGGACACCCCTCTCCTTACCAAGGAGAGGGGAAGGGGGTGAGGTTATACAAAACCGGGGATTTAGGAAGATATCTTCCAGATGGTAGTATCGAATTTTTGGGAAGAGAAGATTTTCAAGTAAAAGTAAATGGTTATCGGATTGAATTGGGGGAAATAGAAACAGTATTACTCAAAAATCCTTTGATTCAGGAAGCGGTTGTAACTGCTGTGGGTAATTTTGATAATCAACTTGATAATAAGCAATTGGTAGCTTATATTGTCCCCAATCCTGTAGAAAAAATTGATTTTAAATTGCAGCAACTTGGTATTCGTAAAGATGAAGGTGAAAAACAGATAGAACTTCCACAACTTGAACGGGATGAAAATATAAATCAAGCTTATTTAAGACGACAAAGTTACCGTCAATTTCTCCAACAACCGATTAATTTAAACCAATTTAGTCAGTGGATTGGTAGTTTAGCACAAATGCAATTAAAGGATTTTCCACTGCCTAAATATCGCTATGGTTCTGCGGGTAGTCTTTATCCCGTACAAGCTTATTTGTATGTTAAAAATAATCGGATTGCAGGATTAGAACCAGGAATTTACTATTATCATCCTGCAAAGCATAATTTAACTTTACTCCATCAAGAATCAGTTATTGATAATCAAGTTTATAGCGGCAATCAAGCAATTTTTGAAGAGTCCGGGTTTTCACTATTCCTAATTGCAGAATTAGCAGCAATTACTCCCGTATATGGTGACAAAGCGAAAGATTTTTGCTTATTAGAAGCAGGTTATATCAGCCAATTACTGATGGAAACAGCACCAGATTTTAAAATTGGTTTATGTCCCATTGGAGTACTAGAATTTGAAAGAATACGAGAATGGTTTAATTTAGAACCCAGTCAAATTTTATTACATAGCTTCGTTGGTGGAAAAATTGAGCAAACTTGGACACAACAATGGATGTCTTCAGAAACACCGCAACAGTCAATGTCAATTTCGGAAAGATTGCGTCAATATCTCCAACAAAAACTACCCGATTATATGGTGCCATCTCACTATATGCTCTTAGATACATTACCATTAACTAGCAATGGTAAAATCGACCGTAGAGCCTTACCAAAACCGCAATTACACGGTCAAATAGATGTAGAATATGTGGCAGCTAAGACGGAATTAGAAAAGGCGATCGCACAAATTTGGCGAAATGCTCTTAAGCTCGAACAAATCGGCATTCATGATAATTTCTTCGAGTTGGGTGGTAATTCCTTATCCGCAACTCAAGTAATTACTCAAATGCGACAAATCTTGCAAGTAGAAATTACAATTCGTCACTTCTTTGAAGCTCCCACAATTGCAGAGCAAGCACAAGTCATTGAACAGCAACCAAAACAAATTAGCTGCGTAGAAACAATTAAAAAAGTTGAACGAAATAACAACCAAGAAATATTAGAAAACTTGGAAGAAATTTCTGAAGAAGACGTTGATGCTTTATTAAAACAAATGATGGAAGAGTAGCAATATGTAACCCAATTATGATTAAATGTATTCCAAACTGAATCAGATTTAAGAAATAATTATGCGTCGAGATTCGATTTTTTATAAATTATTTCAACAATATCCAGCTTTACTATTTGAATTGTTGACAAACCCACCGGAGAATGCATCTGAATACAAGTTTGATTCGGTAGCTGTTAAAGAACCAAGATTTGAAATTGATGGGGTGTTCGTACCACCGGAAAATGAAAGTCCAGGAGCAGTATATTTTTGTGAGGTGCAATTCCAAAAGGATGAAAGACTTTATGAACGGGTAGATGCAGAAACTTCTCTTTATTTCTACCGTAATCGTAACAGATTCACTGACTGGCAAATAGTTATAATTTATCCCAATCGTAGCATTGAACAAAGCGATATTTACCCACATCGCTCATTTCTGAATGGTGGACAAGTATATCGGGTTTTTTTGGATGAATTAGGAGATATTCGCGAACTACCATTGGGATTAGCGGTAATGCTGCTGACTACAATTAATGAACAGCAAGCACCAGAAGAAGCTAGGTATTTATTACAAAGAACTCAACAAGAAAATCCTCAGCCTTCAAGTCAAGCCATAATAGAATTAGTGACGACGATAATAACTTATAAATTTGAAAATTTAAGTAGGAGAGAGGTAGAAGATATGTTAGGGATTACGCTCAAGGAAACGCGAGTTTACCGTGAAATTAAGCAAGAAGGAAGACAAGCGGAAGCACAATCGCTCATCCTGCGTCAACTAACCCGACGGGTGGGAGAATTATCACAACAAGTGCGATCGCGCATTGAAACCCTACCTTTAGAACAATTAGAAAACCTTGCTGAAGCGTTGCTTGATTTTAATAGCATGGCTGATTTACAAAGTTGGTTAGATACGGTTGGGGAATGATCGGAGATGGGGTAATGGGTAATTGGTAATTGGTAATGGGTAATCCTTTATTTCTTGCTTCTGCCCATAATTCGGCTGCTAACTCTCAGGTTGGTTCATTAACAGGAAGAAAATCTATGAAGTTTTTTATTTGAGTTAAATTATTTAGGTCGTGAAATTCCATTTTACCTCATGGGTGGTAATGGATATCAAGCAGCATTGCGAAGACTCCGCGATATTGCTTGCTTAACTGATCGACTAGCTCAAGCAGAAATGGCGATCGCAACAATTAATCATCGTCTACAGATGTATAGTAATACTATTCCCACAACAGCTTACAAAACGGTGCTATTTATGGGAGGGTGAAAAATCAACTGTTTGAGTGGTAAATTTATCATTGAAACCAATATCGGAACTTTTGGCAGCATTATTCAACGATTTAGCCATTATCCCTGGTTTGAACCCAAAGGTTACAATATCGAACCAGGTTTAACAAATGTTTCTCTGAAAAAAATTTTGTCGGTAAATCCCGATATCATTTTCTTCCAAACATACTCTCCAGGCAAAATTCCCCTATCCCAACAACTTGCTAATAATCGAACCTGGCAACAATTAAAAGCAGTACAAAATAATCATGTTTATGAAATAGAACAATTATGGCATTATGCTAACGGTATCAGGATGATTAATTTGATGCTTGATAAATTAATGCCGATAATATACCCTACATTTTTTAATAATTAAATAAAAATGTATAGGAGTCAATAACCGGCGTTACAATAAAGCCTCTTGCCTTTTGCCTCTTACCTATTTTAACAATATTAGAAGTTTAAAACTATTTAAAAATGTCTAAATCTCTAGAAAACCTCTCCCCAGAACAAAAGCGTCAATTACTAGCAAAACTACTTCAAGAAAAAGCCAACAAACCCCAAAACTTTCCTCTCTCCTTTGCTCAAAAACGATTATGGTTTCTCGACAAACTGCAACCAGAATCATCAGCGTATAATATTCCCGCAGCTTTACATTTAACTGGTTCTGTTAATATCATTCTTTTACAACAAAGTCTTAATCAAATTATTCAGCGTCATGAAGTATTACGCTCTAGTTTTACGGTAGTAGAAGAGGAACCCATACAGCAAGTTTATCCTAAATTAAAATTAAAATTTCCTCTGATTGACTTACAATTATTACCAAACCAGCAGCAAGAACAACAAGTTAAACAGTTAATTAAAAAAACATCGATACAACCATTTGATTTATCTGATAAACCTTTATTTCGAGTCAAATTAATTAAATTAAACTCTGAGGAATATGTGTTGTTATTCACCATGCATCACATTATCTCAGATTATTTTTCGATGCGATTATTAATCCGAGAATTAGCAACAATTTATCAATCTTTGAGTAAAGGAGAAACAGCACAACTACCAGAATTAACTGTTCAATATGGCGATTACGCAACTTGGGAGCAAAAATGGTTAAAAAGTCCAAAACGTGATATCCAACTAAAATACTGGCAAAAAAACTTAGCTAATTATCCACCTTTATTAGCACTACCTACCGACTATCCTCGTCCACCCGTACAAAGATTTCGTGGTGCTAGAGAATTTTTCGCTCTTTCCCAAGACTTATCAAAGGCACTCAAAAATCTTAGCCAAGGTCAAAATACTACCTTATTTATGACCTTATTAGCAGCGTTTAAAATATTACTTTATCGCTACAGTAATCAAGAAGATATACTAATTGGTTCTACGATTACAAATCGAGAAAATCAGGCTGAAATTAGTAACTTAATCGGATTATTTGTTAATAACCTCATCTTCCGTACCAATTTATCCGGTAATCCCAGTTTTGACGATTTCCTTCAACAAGTCCGGAATGTTACGTTAAATGCATACGCAAATCAAGACTTACCCTACGAGTATTTAGTAGAACAACTGCAACCAGAACGCAATCTCAGCTATAATCCGTTGTTTCAGGTGATGTTTATTCTACATAATACACCTACACAAACCATAAATTTATCGGGGTTATCGTTAAAATATCTCGAACCAGAACACGAAACTTCCAGATTTGACTTAAGTCTGGATATGTATGAAACAGCTTCGGGTTTAACGGGAATTTTTGAATATAATACAGATTTATTTGCGAAGTCAACTATTGAAAGAATTATCGGTCATTTCCAAATTCTGTTAACAGCAATTGTCACCAAACCCGAACAAAAAATTTGCCAACTCCCCCTATTAACCCTAGGAGAACAACAGCAACTACTCATAGAATGGAACAATACAAACCGCGAATATTCTCCTATTTGTCTACATCAACTAATTGAAAATCAAGTAGAACTTACTCCCTCAAAAATCGCAGTCGTATTTGAATCGCAACAGCTTACATATAAAGAGTTAAACGAAAAAGCAAATCAACTTGCTCATTATTTAAAATCAATAGGAGTAAAAACACAAACCAAAGTAGGAATATATTTACAACGTTCAGAAAAAATCTTAATTACATTACTCGCAATTCTCAAAGCAGGTGGAACCTATATTCCTTTAGATCCAGCATTCCCCCAAGAACGTTTAATATATATGATTGAAAATTCAGGGGTGAATTTTTTAATTACCGATTCAAAAACCTCACCCCTAACCGAGATACAGAGAAAAACGCTGATTAACCTAGATTGCGATCGCGAATTAATCGAACAAAAATCCCACTCAAACCTAGCACCTCAAACAACACCCAACCATTTAGCCTACATCATCTACACATCAGGTTCCACAGGAAAACCCAAAGCAGTGCAAATTCTGCACAAATCCTTAGTGAACTGTCTTGAATCAATGCAGCAGCAACCAGGAATCACATCAGATGACATTTTACTATCAGTGACAACATTATCATTCGATATTGCCGCATTAGAATTATATCTCCCTTTAATTACAGGAGCGCGGTTAATCATTGCTAGTAGAGAAACTACCACAGATGGAATATTATTAGCGCAAAGTATAGAGAATAATCAAGTAACAATAATGCAAGCGACTCCGGCAACTTGGAGGTTATTGTTAACAGCAGGATGGGAAGGAAGTCAAAACTTAAAAATTCTCAGTGGTGGAGAAGCTTTAGATAGATTAATAGCAGCAGAATTAGTTAAACGTGGTAAAGAATTATGGAATTTATATGGACCAACGGAAGCAACAATATGGTCTAGTGTAATTCAAATTACGGGTGATTTTATTAATGATTGTGTTGCGATTGGTAAACCGATTAATAATACTCAGTTTTATGTTGTTGATGATGATTTACAACCAGTTCCTATAGGGGTAGCGGGACAGTTATATATTGGTGGTGTGGGATTAGCTAGTGGTTATTTGAATCAACCGGAATTGACAGCGGAAAGGTTTGTTGATAATTGGTTTAGTATTGAGGAAGTAGGATTAATTAACCGCAGAGACGCTGAGAGCGCTGAGGAAAGAGGGGAAAGAGAGATTCATGATTCTAAGTTGTATAAGACGGGGGATTTAGTAAGATATTTACATGATGGGAATTTGGAGTATTTGGGAAGAATTGATTATCAAGTTAAGTTACGTGGTTTTCGGATTGAGTTGGGGGAAATTGAAGCGGTTTTGATGCAGCATCCACAGGTGAATCAAGCTGTGGTAACTTTATATGATAATCAAGATGATGAAAAATTAATTGCTTATTTAATTGCGGAAGAAGAAGTATCAATAACTCAATTAAGGCAATTTCTACAAAGTAAGTTACCTGGTTATATGATTCCTTCTGATTATATGATGTTAGAAGAGTTTCCCCTGACTCCTAATCGTAAAGTTGATCGAAAAGCTTTGCCGTTACCTGAACAAATTGATATTCAAGAAAAGAGAAATTTGATTGCTGCTCGTAATCCAATTGAAGAACTTTTAGTAAATATTTGGTTGCAGATTCTAGGAGTTGAAAGAATTAGTGTTGATGATAATTTCTTTGAGTTGGGGGGACATTCTTTACTTGCGACTCGTGTAATTTCTCAAATTCGGGAAGTGTTTGCTGTTGAGTTACCTTTACGAATATTGTTTGAAAATCCGACGATTATTGGAATAGCTGAAGCTATTACTACAAGCAAATTAGAATTTATTCAACCGAAAATTGAGAAAATCGAACGTCAAAATAAATTACCGATTTCTTTTGCTCAACAACGTCAGTGGTTTTTATCAGAATTGGAACCGGATAGTCCTTTTTATAATATACCTGCTGCACTACAAATAAGCGGTGAACTTGATATTTTAGTACTTGAAGCTAGTTTTCAAGAAATTATCAATCGTCACGAAGTTTTACGTACTGCTTTTTTCACAGTTGAAGGAAAACCTGTTGCTCAATTATTATCTATAAATGAATTTCAATTACAAATAATTGATTTAACTAATTTAACTGAACTAATTCAACAAGAAAAAGTAAAACTAATAGCTACAGAAGAAGCACAAGAACCTTTTCAACTTGATAAACCTCCTTTATTAAGGGTAAAATTACTGCGTTTGAATTCTCAAAGTCATGTAATTCTCATAACTTTGCATCATATTATTGCAGATGGTTGGTCGATGGGAGTGTTAGTAAAAGAAGTTGCTCTTATATATCAAGAGGAAACCTCACCCCGTCCTGACGGACACCCCTCTCCTTATCAAGGAGAGGGGAAGGGGGTGAGGTTAAATGAATTACCAATTCAATACGCTGATTTTGCAGCTTGGCAAAGAAATTTACTTCAGGGAGAAGTAAGAAAAAAACAGTTAAATTACTGGCATAATCAGTTACAAAATGCTCCTAATTTGTTGGAGTTACCTACTGATTTTCCTCGTGGTGCTGTACAAACTACACGGGGTGGAAGTATAAAATTTGAATTATCTGTAGAGTTATCTCAAGCGCTCAAACAATTGAGTCAGAAATCTGGATGTACGCTATTTATGACTTTATTAGCTGCATTTCAAACGTTATTGTATCGCTATAGTAACAGTGAAGATATTGTCATTGGAAGTGCGATCGCCAATCGTCATCGTGCTGAGTTAGAAGGGTTGATTGGTTGTTTTGCGAATACTCTTGCTTTGCGGACAAGTTTATCGGGAAATCCAACTTTTGAGGAATTATTAAATAGAGTTAGAGAAGTTGCTTTAGGTGCTTATGCTCATCAAGATTTACCTTTTGAACAGTTGATAGATGAATTGCAATTAGTACGTTCTTTAAGTTATACACCGTTGTTCCAGGTGATGTTTCTGTTGCAAAATGCTTCTATTCAACCTTTGATATTAGAAGATTTAAGTTGGAGTCCGATTAATAGCGATAATGGTACGGCTAAATTTGACTTAACGCTGTCCATGAGTGAAACAGCAAACGGGTTAATTGGTAGCTTTGAGTATAACCAAGATTTGTTTAAAGTCAGTACTATTGAACGTATGATTGGACATTGGCAAACTTTATTACAAGCAATAGTCGAAAATCCCCAACAAAAACTTTATGAATTACCTTTATTAACTGTATCAGAACAACAACAGTTACTTGTTGAATGGAATCAAACTCAAGTAAACTATCCCCAAAGTTCTATTGATCAATTATTTGAAATACAAGTAGAGAAAATACCTGATAGTATTGCAATTGTAGACGAAAATCAACAACTTACATATCAAGAATTAAATATTAGGTCAAATCAATTAGCTAATTATTTAATCAAATTGGGAGTAAAACCAGAAACACGGGTAGGAATCTGCGTCGAACGTCGTATAAATATGGTAATTGGATTGTTGGCTATTCTTAAAGCAGGAGGAGCTTATGTTCCTTTAGATCCAAAATATCCCCAAGAACGTTTATCATATATGCTTAAAGATGCTGAGGTATCTGTTTTAATTCAGAACTCGGATTTTGAAATTTCTAATTCGGAATCGTTAAATGTTGTTCACTTCAAAAGTGATTGGAATATAATAACTCAGCAAAACACAACAAATATTAATCTAAAAATAGAACCCGAAAACTTAGCTTATGTCATCTACACATCAGGTTCTACCGGAAAACCCAAAGGTGTCGCAATTACTCACCGTAGTGCTACAATATTAATTCATTGGTCGCGGGATGTGTTCACCGATAAACAACTTGCAGGAGTACTCGCATCAACTTCCATTTGTTTTGATTTATCTGTATTTGAATTATTTGTACCTTTATCTTGGGGTGGGAAAGTAATTTTAGCAGAAAATGCTCTACAACTTCCCTACCTGAATACAGCAAATTCAGTTACTTTAATTAATACAGTACCAAGTGCAATATTACAATTATCGCAATTAAAAGCCATCCCTAATTCCGTTAATACAATTAACTTAGCTGGAGAAGCGTTACAACAAAGTTTAGTACAACAACTCCAACAACATGACCATATTGAAAATATTTATAATCTTTACGGTCCCAGTGAAGATACCACATATTCAACCTATGCACTAGTATCTGGAGATAGGGAACAGGGAGCAGGGAGTAGGGAGCAGGGGGACAAGGAGACAAGGAGACAAGGAGAAAAAGAATTAATTACCAATTACCAATTACCAATTACCAATTACCAATCTCCTCCTATCGGAAGTGCGATCGCAAATACTCAAACCTATATTCTCGACTCCTATCTACAACCAGTTCCCATAGGTATTCCCGGTGAATTGTATCTTGGGGGTGATGGTTTAATGCGGGGGTATCTCAATCGAGCAGAATTAACCGCAGAAAAATTAATTCCTAATCCGTTTTTTGAAGAGAAAACCTCACCCCCTTCCCCTCTCCTTAGTAAGGAGAGGGGTGTAAGTTCTTCCCCTCTCCTTGATAAGGAGAGGGGTGTAAGTTCTTCCCCTCTCCTTGATAAGGAGAGGGGTGTCCGTCAGGACGGGGTGAGGTTCTTAGACAAACGTCTATACAAAACTGGTGATAAAGCACGTTACTTATCAAACGGAAATATTGAATATCTCGGACGTTTTGATAATCAAGTAAAAATTAGAGGTTTTCGGATTGAATTAGGAGAAATTGAAAGTGCTTTGAATCAACATCCCGAAGTTAATCAAGCTGTTACCAAAGTATGGGAAGATACATTTGTAAATAAACGATTAGTCGCTTACTTTGTATTAACAAATCCTGTCAATGAAAATAATTTTTTAACTCAATTACGTCATTTTCTCCAAAATAAACTTCCCGATTATATGATTCCGGCTATCTTTATGATGTTGGAAGAAATGCCATTAACTCCTAATGGTAAAATTAATCGTCGCGCTCTTCCGGAACCAAATATTTCAAATAATCAGAATAATAATAGTAATAATAAGAATATTAATCATGCAGAAGCAAGAACACAACAAGAACAAATATTAACACAAATTTGGAGTCAATTACTTGGTATTGAATCAATCGGAATTCATGATAACTTTTTTGAATTGGGTGGTGATTCAATTTTAGCAATACAGGTGATTGCCAAAGCCAGTCAAGCTGGTTTACGTTTATTACCCAAACAATTATTTCAATATCAAACAATAGCAGAATTAGCAGCAGTAGCGGATACTGTTTCTGTAAATGCAGAACAAGGAATCATTACAGGTATTGTACCTTTAACACCAATTCAACATTGGTTTTTTGCTCAAAATCTTGCCGATTCCCACCACTGGAATCAATCGATTATGCTTGAAGTTGATAAATCGATTTCCTTTACATATATAGAGCAAAGCATACAGACACTTTTCGCACATCATGACGCATTGCGTTTACAATTCCGAAATATAGAACAAACTACAGAATTTGGTTTACAGCAAATTAATGCCGATGTAGATAATTATATAAATAAACAAACTCCATTATTACAATTTGATTTATCAGCTTTAAATGAAAAACAGCAACAATCAACAATAACCACAACAGCAACACAACTACAAACAAGTCTTGATTTGACAACAGGATTAGTACGTGTAGCATTTTTCAAATTAAATAATCATAATATTAATAATAATACCAATCGCTTACTATTTATAATTCACCATTTAGTTATCGATGGAATATCTTGGCGGATTTTATTATCTGACTTACAAACGATTTTTACACAATTAACTTCCCATCAAAAAATCCAATTACCACCAAAAACTACATCATTTCAATATTGGGCTAAATCTCTACAAAATTATGCTCAATCTCAAATATCTTCATCAACAGTAAAATATTGGCAAAATGTCTGTAAATCACCAGCAAATTCCTTACCATTAGATTATTCAGTAGAAAATAACACTGTTGCGACAACAAATACAGTTTCAATCACTTTTACTGTTGAAGAAACACAAGCTTTATTACAACAAGTACCATTATCATACCAAACTCAAATTAATGATGTATTACTAACAGCATTAGTGCAAACCTTTGAAAAATGGACGGGAGAAAAACGTTTATTAATTGATTTAGAAGCACACGGAAGAGAAGATTTATTTAACGAAGTAGATATATCTCGTACTGTAGGTTGGTTTACTACCATGTTTCCAGTGTGGCTGGATTTGAGTACAGTAAAAGATGCCCAAAAACAAACAATTTCTGCTCTGAAAACTATTAAAGAACAACTACGTCAAATTCCCAACCGAGGAATTGATTATGGTATTTTGCGCTATTTGGGTAATCAAGAAATACAAACACAACTTAGTGCCATTTCTCCACAAATCCGATTTAATTATTTTGGTCAAGTTGATGGAGTTTTTGCAGAATCAACCTTGATAAAACCAGCAACAGAATCTACGGGTACAGTTCGTAGCAAACGCGGTAAACGAGATATTTTACTAGAAATTAATAGTATTATTAGTGGAGGTCAATTAAGGCTGGATTGGATTTATTCTCAAGCAGTTCACCGTAGAAGTACTATTATTAATCTTAGTGAATTATATCTGAGTGCTTTGCGTAATCTGATTCAACTTTGTTGTGATGAAATTGGAGGTTATACACCTTCCGATTTTCCCCAAATGCAGTTGAGTCAAGATGAATTAGATGATATTTTGGAAGATTTGTAGGAAGGGGAGTTAGGAGTTAGGAGTTAGGAGTTTGATGTATGAAACGGATTTTTTGGGAAACCGAAATTTTTGTAGAGACGCGATATATCGCGTCTTTTTACTAATTCGTAATTCGTAATTTTTGGGTAGTCCCTGAGCTATGCCGAAGGGCGCACCGTCTCAAACAGTCTTTAACTACGAATTACGAATTATCAATTACGAATTATTTTAAATGTTTGTAGTTGGGCTTCAGCCCTTAATTTACAGCAATCAATCGCAACTACGAACTAAGCGAAAGCAAAATTATCCTCACTCAAGCTAGTTGCAACAATACCTTGTAATATCGCTAAATCGGAACCATTTACAGCAATCAAAGTATTATCTTCTTGTTGAGTAATACTCAAATCATCAAAGCCAATACCCTCTTCATCTAAAATAAAGTCAAATAAAATAACGTCGAAGCCAATACTTAACCCAGCGATACCAAGGACATCTTCACCTAAAGTAAAGTCAGTAATGATGTTGGCTGCATCGGGAATTTCTGCTGTAGCAATCCAGAATTGGTCTGCACCAGCACCACCTGTAATGATATTATCACCACCACTCATGACGAAGAACTTATCATCACCTTCACCACCGATAATGCGATCTCCGAAGGAGCGAGCGAAGCTATCGCCACTTCCAAGAATGAAAGTATCGTCACCGCTACCACCATAGATTCGGTTTCCACCTTCGCTACCGATAGAAGCATCAATTAAATCACTTTCATCTCCACCGAAAATTAGTTGATTGCTACCAAAGACTTCGATAGCTGGTTAAAAGATTTCCATTTGCATCGTAAGTAAAGGTTTCGTTCTGTTTACCAATAATAATATTAAAAATAGGTATGGGTAATATTTGCGTTGAGATGTTATTTACAGTCATAGTTTGTCCCTCAAAAAGTACTTAAGTGAATATTACTATGATTTATTGATTGATCAAGTGTTTTTTGCGACACGTTTACAAAGTATCTCGCTAAAATAGCTTGTATCGTCCTTAGTGGATGTTTGAAAAGTTTAATTTAATATTTGAATGGGCGCTTCGTTACTTTATAATTTGAGATATAAACTAGAGTTGCGTGTTACAGCTTCATCCTGAATTTCTAGTCAAAGCAATATCGCTTACTTTAAAAATCTTCCACACTTAAGTATAAAAAATGGATAAACAAAAAAATATTGAGAATATATATCCCCTTTCACCGATGCAGCAAGGTATACTATTTCACAGCTTGCTGTCACCGGATGCTGGTGCTTATGTACCCCAAGTTTGTATTACTGTTGATGGATTGACAGATGTAATCGCTTTTCAAAAGTCTTGGAATGAAGTATTTCAACGACATTCTATATTACGCACGGCTTTTCGGTGGGAAAAACGAGACCAATCTTTTCAAGTAGTATATCGGGTTTTAGATTTACCTTGGCAACAGCAGGATTGGCGGGAATTCTCACCGGAAGAACAACAGCACAAGTTAGAAGATTTTCTGGAGGAGGATAGACAGCAGGGATTTGACCTCAAAATTCCCCCTTTATTGCGGATTACTTTAATTCATTTAACAGAAAGCTGCTATCATCTGATTTGGACGCAACACCATTTAATTATCGATGGTTGGTCAGCTGGATTAGTTCTTAAAGAAGTTTTTCAACTATATCAAGTATTTCATAAAGGTGCAGATTTACCTGATTTATTAATCTATAACTATCGTCCTTATGCTGACTATATTACTTGGTTGGGAGAGCAAGATTTATCAACGGCTGAAAAATTTTGGAAAACGCAACTCGAAGGATTTTCTACACCTAATGTTCTACAAGTTAAACAATCGTCGTCAAATTCAATAAAACCTAATTGGACTGAACAACAAATTTCTTTACCAGCTTCTATTACCAATAACCTGAAAACTTTAGCAAAGAATCATCAATTCACTCTAAACACTTTGATTCAAGGAGCTTTTGCTATCCTGTTGAGTCGTTATTCTAATCAAGATGATATCGTTTTTGGTGCTACCAGTTCCGGTCGTCCCCCTACGCTTACCGGGTCTGAATCAATGGTAGGATTATTTATCAATACTCTACCAGTACGAGTGCAAGTTGACCCCGAAGCATCTTTAATTCCCTGGTTACAACAACTGCAAACTCAACAAATAGAGGCATTACAGTATGAATATACACCGTTACTAGAAATTCAAAACTGGAGCGAGATTCCACGGGGTTCAATGCTATTCGAGCATATTCTAGTATTTGAAAACTATCCGGTTGATGCTTCATTATTGCGATCGCAAGACGGATTGAAAATTGAAAAAGTAAATTCTCTGGAATGGACAAGTTTTCCTTTGACAATGCTGGTATCGGTAGCTAGTGAACTAACTTTTAAAATTAAATATGATTCAAATCGCTTTGATGATTCGAGAATTTCTGGTTTATTCGTGAGTTTCTATACTCTTTTAGAAGCAATTGCGAATAATCCTTTTTCTTCTTTGATAAAATTACCCGTGTTAACCGATGCACAACAGCAGTTATTAACAGAGTGGAATTTAACGCAAAGTGAATATCCGCAGCAATGCATCCACGAATTATTTGAAGCACAAGTTGAGCTTACCCCGAATGCAACTGCGGTAATTTTTAAGGATGATTTGCTTACCTATCAAGAGCTTAATACTAAAGCAAATCAGTTAGCGCATTACCTGCAAACTCTCGGAGTACAATCAGAAGTTTTAGTTGGTATTAGTTTAGAACGCTCTGTAGAAATGGTAATCGCTATCCTTGCTATTTTAAAAGCAGGTGGTGCTTACGTTCCCCTCGATCCAGAATATCCCCAAGAGCGATTAGATTTTATCAAGCAAGAAACTCAAGTAAAAACGGTTCTAACTCAAGATAAAATTACAGAAATTCTCTCAGATGCTGCTCAATTATTGCAATCTAATCCTGTAAATAATACAATTCCAGAAAATAGTATTTATGTTATTTATACTTCTGGCTCTACAGGTAAACCAAAAGGAGTAATAAACACCCATCGCGGCTTAGTAAATCGGCTGTACTGGATGCAACAAACCTATCAACTCACAGCAGATGACCGAGTTTTGCAAAAAACACCCTTTAGCTTCGACGTTTCCGTTTGGGAATTTTTCTGGACATTATTATTTGGCGCAACTTTAATCATAGCTGAACCCGGAGGACATAAAGACAGTGGATATTTAGTAAATTTAATTAAAGAGCAACAAATTACTACGCTGCATTTTGTTCCTTCGATGCTCGAAGCTTTTCTAGAAGAACCACAATTAGAATTTTGTACATCTCTCAAAAGAGTGATTTGTAGTGGTGAAGCATTAACATCTGAACTCCAAAAACGTTTCTTTACTCATCTTAATGCTCAACTACATAACCTTTACGGTCCCACAGAAGCCGCAATTGATGTAACTTATTATGAAGGCAGAAGGCAGGAGGCAGAAGGCAGAAGGAAAGAGGAAAAAGGTATTAAGAATACTTCTCCCCATCCTTTTACTATTCCGATTGGTACTCCCATTCACAATACTCAAATTTACATTCTCGATTCTCATTTACGTCAGGTTCCGATTGGAGTTGCTGGAGAATTGTATATTGGAGGTGATGGTTTAGCACGCGGGTATCTTAAGCGTCCCGATTTGACAGCACAAAGCTTTATTCCTAATCCGTTTAATGAAACCTCACCCCCTTCCCCTCTCCTTACTAAGGAGAGGGGTGCCGAAGGCGGGGTGAGGTTGAGTTCAAAATTATACAAAACTGGAGATAAAGCACGTTATTTACCAGATGGGAACATTGAATTTTTGGGACGAATTGACTATCAGGTGAAGATTCGTGGTTTCCGCATTGAGCTAGGTGAAATTGAAGTTGTGTTATTGCAACATCCGGAAGTTAAAACTGCTGTAGTTATTGCCAAAGAATATCAAAGCCAAAACCAAAATAATAATTCACGACTTGTTGCTTATGTTGTTCCTATTCAAGAAGAAACAGAAACAGCCGAGCTAAAAACATCTTTGCGCTCTTTCTTAGAAGCAAAATTACCCAGTTACATGATACCTTCTGCATTTGTAATTTTGGAATCTATACCGCTGACACCCAACGGTAAAATTGATAGACGTTCTTTGTTAGCACTGGATGAAATGGGTGTAAAATTGTTTCATCAGGTACTACCGCGCAACTCTACCGAAGAAATGATTGCTATTATCTGGAAAGAAGTTTTAAAACTCGAACAAGTTGGAATTTACGATAACTTCTTTGACTTGGGTGGTAACTCACTTTTAGCAACTCGGATCAACTCCCGCTTGCGACAAACATTTGAACTAGATTTACCATTGAGAAGCATTTTTGAAAAACCGACAATTGTGGCGATCGCCGTTTATATCCAAGCCTTACAAATCACCATACAGCAACAAAACTCGAATACCCCAACCACAGGACGCAAAGAAATCGAACTGTAATATTATGTTCGTAGTTGCGCTTCAGCGCTTCCGGATTAAGATGCGCTAAAGCGCAACTACGAACCATTACCGTCGCAATGTATTAAAATAATCAAGAATAATTATTAATAAAAACGTAAATAATATATTAACAATCGGTAATACAAATGATGTTGAACAGCAAACAGAGTCATAGCCAACCAGAAACCGAATTTGAGAATGCAGAAATATCCAACATTCTAAATTCGTTAGCGATCAAATCTCAACAAACCTTAGAAAAAATTCTTGACGATACAGAAACTCCCCCATCAGAAAGAGCAGAAATCGCTTTAAAAATCTTACAAATTGCTAAGTATTCAGATAAAAGCGAGCAAATAAAAGTAATTGATAACAAGAATATTAAATTACCACTTACGGTAAAAAATTCCGAACCAGCAAAAATTGCTCAGTTTCCCACAAATAATAAAAGTACATCTCAGACAGAATCTCAATTTTTCCCCGCTAATTACTTACAAATTGACAACTTTTTACCCCAAGAAGAATATCAAAAAGTTATAGATACAGCCTTTAATAAACAATCAGAGTTTAAAGATTCTAGAACCGTTACTAATACCGAAAATTATCGTCAATCATTGATTTTACCAGGGAAAGAGTTTTCTGAAGTTTATTATTTAGTAAAAAATAAGCTTTTAGAAACATTTCCATCTCTTATAAATCAGTTAAAACATCCTGAGTTTTCGGTTTCCCATGTAGAAATGCAGATGACGGCTCATAATGATGGTGCATTTTACAAAGCTCATACTGATGCAGGAAGCGAAAAAACTAAAACTAGAGAATTGACTTATGTATATTACTTTTATCAAGAGCCAAAACAATTTTCAGGTGGTGAATTAAAAATATATGATACAGAAATGCAGGGTAAAAAGATTATTCAAAAGGAGAATAGTAGAGTTATAGAACCCCGTAATAATAGTATTGTTTTCTTCAACAGTCGCTGTAAACATGAAGTATTACCGATTTTGTGTTCGTCTGGGGAATTTAAAGCTAGTCGTTTTACGCTGAATGGCTGGTTGCGACGGTAAATTTCACATTACCGGGCGGTTGAAACCGCGTCTACACAAACAAAACCCGCCTGCGCGGGTTATAAATTAATTAATTAGTCCACGCAGGTGGACTTTGCCTGTGTAGACGCGAATTAATTCGCCATTTTATTTCTAGATTATAATAATTAATGAAGATTTTTTGGCTCGCATTTTCTTCAATCAACCTTTTACTTTTAATTTTTCTATTCAGTTGTGGATTTAGTAACTCAGAATATGAAACTAAAAATATTCAGGGCTGGAAAGTTAAAATTAATCGTAAACTTTGGAAAGAAGAAAAACAAATTACCAAAGACGCGATCGCGTTACTCGATGTAAAATTAAAAAATGTCGATCGCGTTGTTCCCCGAAAACACCATGATTTTCTCAAAAGCGTGACTATTTGGGTGGAAAAAGACATTCAGGGTTTTTCCGGAATGGTTTACCATCCTTCTGCAAAATGGTTAAAAAATCATGGTTATAATCCAGATAAAGCTAAAGCTGTCGAAATTACCAATATCCGCAATTTTATTTCCAGAACAAAAACCCAACCTTGGCACGTTTTACACGAACTAGCTCATGCTTATCACGATAACGTTATCGGCAAAGACTTTCAACCAATTATTAATGCTTATAATCATGCTGTAAATGCGGGTTTATATCGAAAAGTACCTAAAAATCACGGTAAAAAAGCAAAAGATGCTTATGCTTTAAAAAATAAATCAGAGTATTTTGCAGAACTATCAGAAGCTTACTTTGGTGAAAATGACTTTTATCCTTTTAATAGAAAACAATTAAAAGAATACGATATCCAAGGATATTCTGCAATAGAAAAGGCTTGGAAAATTGATAATAATTAATTTTGGCTGGTTTGTTTTTCCGCTTATATTTGGGAGACATTATTAAAACGTCTCTACAATTTTTTTCCTCTGCCTCTAGAAGGATTTATTTTAAATCAAAATCCCATGAATACTATAGAACAATTCCTGACCCATCTTCACAATTTAGATGTCCAACTATGGCTCGAAGACGATACAAAATTACGCTGTAGCGCTCCAGATGACATTCTCACACCCGAACTTACCGCTCAATTACAAACCCGTAAACCCGAAATTATCGCCTTTCTCCAACAAGCAAATTTAGTTAATCAAAAAACAGTTACTTCCATCCCAGCTACCCCACGAACTAACAAATTACCTTTATCTTTTGCTCAACAAAGACTATGGTTTCTCGAACAACTGCAACCCGGTAGTTCTACATATCATATTCCTACAGCAGTTCGTCTTACTGGTACTTTAAATATCAAAGTTTTACAACAAGTTCTTAATACTATTATTGAACGTCACGAAATTCTCCGCACTAACTTTAAAGCCGTTGATGAAGAGTTAGTTCAAGTTATTTCTCCCAGTCGAGAACTTATTCTAAACTCAATTAATCTGCAACTGATACCGAAATCAGAACAAGAAATTAAAGTAAAGGAAATTGCGATCGCAGAAGCTCAAAAACCTTTCGATTTAGAGCAAGATTTACTGTTACGAGTCACTTTGCTAGAACTCGATCAAACCGAGTACGTAATACTTTTGACCATGCATCACATTATCTCAGATGGCTGGTCAATGCAAGTGCTGGTAAAAGAAATTGCAACTTTATACGCAGCTTTATCTCAAGGTATTCCGTCTCCTTTAAAACCATTACCAATCCAGTATGCTGATTTTGCAGTTTGGCAGCGTCAGTGGTTGCAGGGGGAAGTATTAGCAACGCAGCTTGGTTACTGGAAGCAACAGCTAGGAGGTACTTTACCAGTAATTCAGTTACCTACAGATTTTCCCCGTTCTAGAGTTCAGGCTTTCCGAGGTGAAACGGTTTCTTTTCAGCTTTCATCAGAATTGAGCAATAAATTGAAAACCATTGCTTCTTCCGAGAAAGCAACTTTATTTATGACTCTGCTGGCAGCATACAAAGTTCTGCTCTATCGCTACACCGGACAAGCAGATATTATAGTTGGTTCTCCCATCGCGAATCGGAATCGGGCTGAATTAGAAGGGTTAATTGGCTTTTTTGTCAATACTTTGGTGTTACGGACTGACTTAAATGGAAATCCGACATTTCAAGAAGTATTGCAGCAGGTGCGTCAGATAACTTGGGATGCTTACGATCGCCAAGACTTACCATTTGAGAAGTTAGTAGAAGAATTACATCCAGAAAGGGATTTGAGTTACAATCCCTTATTTCAAATCAAATTTAGACTGGAAAATCCACCAGCAGAGAAAATAGAAATACCGGGTTTAACTTTAAGTTCTTTGGGGCAGGTAAATGCTAGCGCCAAATTAGATTTAAGCTTGGATATGTACGAAACTCCCGATGGTTTAGTGGGAGGATTTGAGTACAACCTCGATTTATTTGGGAAAACTACTATCGAGCGGATGGTAGGACATTTTTGTACATTATTAGAAGGAATTGCGAATCAACCAACTCAGCTTATAGGGGAATTACCGTTACTTACCCCCACAGAAAAACAACAAATCTTGGTGGAATGGAATCAAACCCAAAAAGAATTTTCTCAAGAAAAGTGTTTCCATCAATTATTTGAAGCACAAGTAGAAAAAAACAGTAATGCGATCGCCATAATTTACAACGATGAGCAACTTACTTATCAAGAATTAAATCACCGCAGCAATCAACTCGCTCATTATTTACAAAGTAATGGAGTAGCTCCGGAAGTACGGGTGGGAATTTGTATTCAACGTTCCCCCGCAATTATTATTGCGATGCTTGCCGTACACAAAGCAGGTGGTGCATACGTTCCCCTCGATCCCGCATATCCTTTAGAAAGATTAGCATTTATGGTGGAAGATGCTCAAATATCTTTATTATTAACTCATAACCAAACTACTGATGTAGCGAAGCAGATTATAACAGATTCTTTTTCTAACAAATTTAAGAATAAGAAAAAAACCGCAGAGGCGCTGAGGACGCTGAGGAAGAGGGAAGAAGAGGAATTCGGAATAATTCCGATGCAAACGGAAAAGATGTTAATTAATCTTGATAGTTTTTGGGAAGAGAATAATAGCTCGCAAAACTATCAAAATCCTACAAGTGGAGTTACAACCGACAATCTCGCATATTTAATCTACACCTCCGGTTCTACAGGAAAACCCAAAGGTGTACTGATTCCTCATCGGGGATTAACTAACCTTACAGAAGATAAAATCCGAGTTTGCGATGTTCATCCCGATAGCTGTATACTGCAATTCTTCTCATTTAGTTTCGATGCTTCGATTCCAGAAATCATTATGGCATTGGCTAGTGGTGCTAAACTTTATCTTGCATCCGATAAAGATGTAATTCCCGGACTTCCTTTAGTAAAATTATTGCGGGATAAACAAGTTACTCATATTACAATTACACCTTCAGCATTATCAGCTTTACCCGTTGAAGAATTACCAGCCTTGAAAATGGTATTAGTTGGTGGTGAAGCACCTTCCCCCGAACTAATAACGAAATGGTCGCAAAAACGCAGATTTATTAACGCTTACGGACCTACAGAAGTTACCGTCAACGCCAGCATGGTACAGTGTGGCAATGGTAATCCGATTTTACCCGTGTTGCGATCGAGTACCAACAAACAACTTTATATATTAGATAATAATCTGCAACCTCTACCAGTCGGCGTACTTGGGGAACTTCACATAGCTGGTGTCGGTTTAGCGCGAGGTTACTTGAATCGACCAGATTTGACAGCCGAAAAATTTATTCCCAATCCGTTTAATGATAAAACCTCACCCCCATCCCCTCTCCTTGTAAAGGAGAAGGGTGTCCGAATTTCCCCTCTCCTTGATAAGGAGAAGGGTGTCCGAATTTCCCCTCTCCTTGATAAGGAGAGGGGTGCCGGAGGCGGGGTGAGGTTATACAAAACTGGAGACTTAGCCTGTTATCTCCCAGACGGTAGCATTAAATTATTTGGTCGGATTGATAATCAAGTAAAAATTCGTGGTTTTCGGATTGAAATCGGGGAAATTGAAGCGCTACTAAATCAATATCCCGGTATCCAAGCCAGCATTGTCATAGTTCGAGAAGATAACCCTGGTGATAAACGCTTAGTCGCTTATATTGTCCCTGAAAGTAAAAACAAAACTCCCACATCTTCCGAATTACGTCGTGTCTTAAAAGAAAAATTAGCAGACTACATGATTCCTGCTGCATTTGTAATGCTAGATGCTTTACCACTGACTCCTAACGGTAAAGTTGATCCAAAATCCCTTCCTGTTCCCGATTGGTTTGGTAATGCTGAGTCTACATTTGTCGCACCTCGGACACCGACTGAAGAAAAGTTAGTTAAAATATTTACCAGCGTGCTTGAGCTAGAAACAGTAGGGGTAGAAGATGACTTCTTTACCTTGGGAGGACATTCTTTGTTAGCAACTAAATTAATTGGTCAGTTGCTGAAAATATTTGATGTTGAAATCACTGTAATTGATTTGTTTGAAGCGCCTACTGTTGCTGAGTTAGCAGAGCGGATAGATCAGAATTTGCTGACTCAAGGTTTTGTTAGTGATGTTGAGGGGGAGAGGGAGGAGATGGAGTTTTAAACGCAAAGGGACGCGGAGGTTTTCGCGAAGGAACGCGGAGAGGAAGAAGTATTTGAGGTATTTTTAATTACTGATGAATAAAGACAAAGTTTATCTAAAACCAAACGCGATCGCCGAACCTTTAATCAACCAGTGGTATGCTTGGTCATATTTGGTACCACCTGCAACTGCTGCGATGTATATTGCTGATTCCCATATCAAAATTATGGAGTCTTTTATCGAAGCTCCGCAAGTGCATAAGTCAGCTTTGCAAAATCCGGCGATGATGGGGGGACCTTTTATTAATTATGATATTGATAGGGTTGATGAAATTAAGGATTTACTCGCAAAAACTAAGGCAGAACAAGCTAGTTTATTAAAGTTAGCTTACTCTATTCACGATTTAGAAAATATTTTACGCGAACAAGCAACTGGATATTCTTTAGAACCTTTATACGAACAAGTTCCAGAAGAATTAAAGGGTTATGTAGAACTTGTTTATGATGCTAACAATCATGCCGCAATTCGTTTGATTGAAGGTCTTTTATATCGCAGTTCCGATTATCAAACTGCTCGTCAAACAGTTGCTTTATCTTTGACGGATGAAGATTCTCGCTCTTTTGTTTTAAGTACCCCTCGTTTACCATCAGAAGATACTTTACATCTCGATTTTAAATTTAATCATCCTGCTTGGGATAGATTATTTAGAATGCGATATCAGGCAGATTCTTATAATGAAATCAAAGAAATCTTTCAGATAAAAAGTCATCAAGAAGCTGTATTTTCTTCTTTATTTACAACCGAAAAACCTCCTGAATCGAATAATTATCAAGGTGATGATGTTCGGGTTCGTTATTTCGGTCATGCTTGTGTTTTGATAGAAACTCAAGATATTACTATACTATGCGACCCACTAATTAGTTATCAACATCGCGCTGGAATTACTCGCTATACCTATGCCGATTTACCGGAAGTAATTGACTATGCTGTAATTACTCACAATCATCAAGACCATGTAATGTTTGAAACTTTACTACAATTGCGGCACAAAATCCGTAATGTTGTAGTACCAAAAGGTAATAAAGGTACTTTGATAGACCCTTCTTTAAAGTTAATTTTAGAAGCAATTGGTTTTAATAATGTCAAAGAAATTGATGATTTAGAAACTATAGAAATTAACGATGGATTTATAATAGCATTACCCGTACTCGGCGAACATGGTGACTTAAATATTGCCACAAAAGCTGCTTATTGGTTCAATATTAAAGGTAGAAAGATATTATGTGCTGCTGATTCTAATAATATAGAACCTGCTTTATATAGAAATTTACATTGTCTTTTGGGCGATGTAGATGTAATGTTTATTGGTATGGAATGCGATGGCGCTCCTTATACATGGGCTTATGGTTCTTTGTTAACCCAATCTGTTCCCAGAAAAATGGCACAGACGCGAAGATTAGATGGTTCTGATGCTCAAAAAGCGTTTAATTTAGTCAATCAATTTCATCCGCAACAGGTTTATGTTTATGCGATGGGACAAGAGCCTTGGTTGACTTATATTACATCGATTAATTATACAGATGATTCTCGTCCGATTATTGAGTCTAATAAGTTAGTTGAGCAATGTCTACAAGATGGTATCTATAGCGAGCGTTTGTTTGGTTGTAAGGAAATTATTTTAGGAGAATTTAACCGCAGAGGACGCAGAGGGCGCAAAGAAATAGAGGGAAGGAGTTATAATAATCAGAAGGAAAAAATTAAACCTATTAACGAGTTTCTCAAAGAGCTTTCCGACAAAGATATTAAACTCTGGGTGGAAGAGAATCAAGATACTTCAGAGGAACCCAAGCTTAAGTGTAATGCTCCCAAAGGTGGTTTAACTTCCGAAATTAAAACTGAAATTAAACAGCGGAAAGCAGAGATTGTGCAATTTTTGCACGAGCGAGCCAATGGTAGTAAGCTCGATTTAGAAGCAGAAGCTGTTTTAGATGAAAGAATTCAACCTGAAAATTGTATCCCATCTACTGTTGCGCTTAATAACATTCTTTTGACGGGAGCAACGGGTTTTATTGGTGCTTTCCTTCTCTATGAGTTATTACAAACAACTGAAGCTAAAATTCACTGTCTCATCCGGGCTGAAAATACTGAATCGGCACGAGATAAAATTAAAAAGTCTCTAGAATCCTATAATCTTTGCGAACAATGGCAAGATTCATTGAGTAGTCGCATTATTCCCATTGTCGGAGATTTATCTCAACCATTATTAGGACTTTCTCAAAGCCAGTTTCAACAACTTTCTACTGAAATTGACACTATTTACCATAACGGCGCATGGGTTCATCATACATCCCCTTATTCTTTACTGAAAACAACTAATGTGTTGGGAACTCAAGAAGTTTTGCGATTAGCTTGTAAAAACAAAGTTAAACCCGTACACTTTATTTCCACCATCAGCGTATTTGCTGGCACAAACCAAATTATCTACGAAAATCAACCCCTTGACGTAAACCGTACTCCTGCTGGTGGTTACGCTCAAACTAAATGGGTAGCGGAAAAATTGATGACAATAGCCCGTCAGCGAAACCTTCCCGTTTCAATTTACCGCGTAGGAGCCGTTAGCGGAGACAGCCAAACGGGAGTTTTTAACAGAAATGATTTTCTTTACAAAATGATTCAGGGTTGCGTGCAGCTAGGAAGCGCCCCTGTAGGTAATATGATGTTAGATATAATGCCAGTAGACTACGTTAGTCAGGCAATAATTAATTTATCCAAACAATCTCAATCTTGGGGCAAAGTTTTTCATTTGGTACATCCACAACCAGTTTCTGTAGATGTATTATTTAAACAACTTGATTCGATGGGTTATCCCGTCGAAAGACTTCCTTACCAGCAATGGCGAGAAAAATTACTGAAAATTATCGAAAATTCTCCCAACCATCCTTTGTATGCTATTGCTTCTTTATTCTCTGCCAATTCCAGCAATAGTACAACCGAGTCAAAACCTTTACAGTTTGATGCTCATAATACATTAACCGGACTTGCCGATACTTCAATTATCTGTCCGGCGATAGATGCACAATTGTTATCTACTTATATTTCTTATTTGATGAAGTAATTGGGGATTGGGCATGGGGGATTGGGCATGGGAAGATGAGGACAAGGAGACAAGAATTCTGGCGTTGCAGAATCCGGGTATGAATATAGATTTTGAGACGTTACAGTGTAACGTCTCTACACAGGTTTCGGTTATCTATAAAATTTGATTCATACTTCTTTTCAGCAACGCCAGAATTCTTAACTCCTCACTCCTAACTCAAAACCTTTAACCTTTAACCTTTGACCTTTATTACTGATTTCCATGCGCCGAGATTCAATTTTTTATAAATTATTTCAACAATACCCGGCTTTATTGTTTGAACTGTTGACAAATCAGCCGGAAAATGCATCCGAATACACGTTTGATTCCAAAGCTGTTAAAGAACCGAGATTTGAAATTGATGGTGTATTTGTACCACCGGAAAATCAAAGTCCGGGGGTAGTGTACTTTTGTGAAGTACAATTTCAAACGGATGAAATGCTTTATGAGCGGGTGTTTGCGGAAACCTATTTGTATTTTTATCGTAATCGTAAGAGATATAGCGATTTACAAATAGTAATAATTTACCCATCGCGTAATATCGAACAAAGTGAAGCAGTACGGTCTTGGGGTCTCCCCAAGTGGAGTAACTGCTGAACCCGAAGGGTGATATTTATCCCTATCGGAACCAGCTTAACTGCGACCAAGTACATCGGATATATTTAGATGAATTAGGAGATATTCGACAATTACCTGTATGGGTAGCTTTAATGCTTTTAACAACAGTTCCGGAGCAGCAAGCACCAGAAGAAGCTAGGTATTTATTACAAAGAACTCAACAAGAAACACCTCAACCTTCGACTCAAGCCATAATAGAGTTAATAACCACGATAATAGCCTACAAATTTGAACAACTTAGCCGAAGGGAGGTAGAAGAAATGTTAGGAATTACGTTTGAGGAAACCCGATTTTACCGGGATATCAAAGAAGAAGGAGAACAAAGGGGACGCGAAAAAGAAGCACGATCGCTTATTCTCCGTCAGCTAACTCGACGGGTGGGAGAATTATCTCAAGAAGCGCGTTAAGCGAAGCTCACCGAAGGTATCGCGAATTGAAAAACTTCCTTTAGAACAATTAGAAAATCTTGGTGAAGCACTGCTTGATTTTAACAGCATGGGTGATTTACAAACTTGGTTGGATGCCGTTGAGTGATAAGGAGAGGGAGAAGAGGGGGAAGAGGGGGTAGAGGGGGAAG
>NZ_JADEWL010000180.1 GCF_015207665.1 Plectonema cf. radiosum LEGE 06105 | reverse complement strand
CCCATCTCCCCATCCCCTTGTCTCCTTGTCTCCCCATCCTCTTATCTACCCAGCTTGTGATAATTGCTGCTGGTTGAGATAGTAGTAATGACCTTTTTTAGCAATTAATTCGTCATGAGTACCGCTTTCGATCAATACACCTTTGTCCAAAACTAGGATTAAATCGGCATTGCGTACTGTAGAAAGCCGGTGAGCAATAATTAAACTAGTACGTCCTTTAAGAATTGTTTTTAAGTTGTTTTGAATTATGCGTTCCGTTTCAGCATCCAAACTACTGGTTGCTTCATCGAAAATTAATAATTGAGGATTGCCTAATAAAGCACGAGCAATTACCAGACGTTGCCGTTGCCCTCCAGATAACATCCCACCACCTTCACCGATTTCGTTTTCGTAACCCATCGGTAATTGCTGAATAAATTCATCTGCTCCAGCCAAACGCGCTGCTTCGGTAATTTCTTCTAAAGAAGCTTCTGGGTGAGCAACACTGATGTTTTCTCGGATAGTTCCACCAAATAAGAAGGTATTTTGGTCTACTACACCAATTTGACGACGTAGAGATTTTAAAGCAATTTTAGATACATCATGACCATCAATTAAAACCTTGCCCTCGGTGGGAGGATATAAACCCAAAATCAGCTTTGATAGTGTAGTTTTCCCAGAACCGCTACGTCCTACGACTGCTATCATTTGCTCTGGCATAATTTCAAAGCTGAGATTTTCCAAAACGTTAATTTCGCTTTCTGGGTGATAGCGGAATGTGACATTATCAAAGCGAATGTGTCCGCGAAGTTGAGATATATGTCTGCGGGGGGATGCGAGTAAATCTTCTTCGGCTTTGGCTTCCAAAACATCATTAATGCGTTCGGTAGAAATCATAATTTCCTGGAATTGATTCCATACTCCCGAAAGTCGCTTGAAAGGACTAATCACATTGCCCATCAACATATTAAAGGCAATTAATTGTCCGATAGTGAGTTGGTTCTGAATTACTAAATAAGCGCCATACCACAATAATGCTGTACCGCTAATGGTATCGATGCTGCCACTAATAATCTGCAAACGAGTACCAATGATTTTGGCTCGAAAGCTTTTTTTGATCACATTATTTAACAATTCCTCCCACTTCCAACGTACTGTATGTTCGATCGCCATACTTCGCACGGAACGAATACCCGTGAGCGATTGAATTAAATAGCTGCTTTGTTCAGCACTAGCGTTAAAAATCTCTCTGGACATTTTTCGCAGAATGCTGGTACTTGCTAATGCCAAAATAAAAAATGGCGGCACTATCAAAAGTACTAACAGTGTTAGCTGCCAGTTGTACCAAAACATCACAGCGAGATAAACAACTATGGTGATTAAATCCAGAACTATTGAAAGTGTTTCACCAGTTAGAAAACTCTGAATCTTGCCATTTTCTTGAATTCGGGAAGTGATATCACCGACATAACGGGACTCGAAGTAAGACAAAGGTAAGCTAAAGGTATGTTTAAGAAACCCTACCAGCATCGCCACACTAATCCGATTAGCGGTGTGATATAGCAAATATTGCCGTACCCCATTAACTGCAATGCTGAAGAAACCAAAGATTAACAACCCCAAACCAACGGCGTTCAAAGTAGATACACTACCTTGCACAATTACTCTGTCTAATAATAACTGCGTAAATAATGGCGTTATCAACCCAAATACTTGCAGTAATATCGAAGCCATGAATACTTCAAATAGCACCCAAGAGTGAGGTTTAATTAATTCATAAAACCTCCAAACGCTGCCTGTTTCTTCTTGAGCTTCTTTGAGAGCAAGTGTCGGTTGTAACAATAATGCATAGCCAGTCCACTTATCTTTAAACTCGCTATGAGTAATATTGCGTTGTCCAATCGCAGGATCGCAAACTATAACGTGCTTTTGATTAATTTCATAGACAACGATATAATGTTTACCTTCCCAATGAACAATTGCTGGTAAAGACTGTTGTGCTAATTTATCAAAGCTGGCTTTTACGGGTTTGCTGGAAAAGCCAATATTTTCTGCTGCTGCGGCTAAACTGCGTAAAGATGCACCACTGCGGTTAACATTAGCAATATCTCGCACCCGATTAACAGCTAATCGTTTACCCCAATATCTGGCAATCATTACCAAACAAGCACAGCCGCAGTCAGAAGCGCTTTGTTGAGCATAAAAAGGATATTGCTTACTAAAGCGTTCCCAGATATGTTTAGCCTTGATTTTGGGGCTGGGGAAGTAAGGTTTTGTTTTTTGCTTTTGAGCAGAGGGAGAAGGGAAGGGAATAATTTTCCTGTTACTAGGAAGTCCCTCGGCTTTGGGAAATATCTTAGTGGCGAAGTTTCTAGAACGAACTTGTTTGTGGGAGAATTCCTCTGATGGATTAATCCACCTGATCAA
The DNA here is from genome assembly GCF_015207665.1 of Plectonema cf. radiosum LEGE 06105. Lineage (GTDB taxonomy): Bacteria > Cyanobacteriota > Cyanobacteriia > Cyanobacteriales > Nostocaceae > Rivularia > Rivularia radiosa_A. The sequence continues at coordinate 9,507 of NZ_JADEWL010000180.1, read as the reverse complement.
CTCATTCCACTCGGTGAGGGCTAGTTGTAAATTAGAAGTTTTAAGACTATAAGCAATAGTTGGTTGGGTTACTTCCCATTTTCCATCGATATTTGTATCTGTATTTACATAAATATTTCCTGGCAGCAAAGTTTGATTTGCTGCATTTTTTAGTTCCCCCTGTCGCAACAGCAACAGTTGATTATCCTCAAATAATTTAGTAGTACTTCCCCCAGGCTCAATATTGTACCGTTCAAATAAACATAAAGCTTTGAAGATTTCCGAAGTGGAGGAACTGCGGTTTATTTGAGAATTCTGACGACACAGCAGCAATATATCCCAAAATTCCGCACGTTTATAAAGACGCTCCCGAATTTGAGGATACTTTTCCATCAACTTACATATCACTTCCCCAGGGATATAACCAAGTTTTAAAGAAGTAGAAGCTCTTGCTGCTAAAGACAGAAAATTCTGTTCCCTAAATAAACTTTGTTCCGAGAAGGATGCACCGGAGGATAAGGTTGTAATTAAATTATCAGCACCATCAAGCAGTCTAGCTTTACCCTCAAGCACTATAAAAATGCCGGGTTTAGCTTCCATGACTTGCCAAAATAGTTTTGCGACTTTTGGCTCAATTATTTCTACTACCTTCAAGCAGCTTTGTATTTCTTGCTCTGTCAGGCTTTCACCCAATGTAGCAATGATTATTTTACACAACTGTTCTTGGGAAAGTACATTCTGCATGATTTCCGTACCTCCACTGCTTCAATTATTAATTTGTCAAAATTCAAATAACCAACAACCGATGTTGTCTGCAACGTACTTTGATTACAAGTTACAAATTAAGCAACGAACACTACAAGCCTTTTGATTCTTGAAAATCTCCATTTTTTGAAAAAATATTTACATAGATATATACCTATGTAGTGGTTAAAGATATTACAACTCTTATAATCGCTCGAAGCCTGAGTGAGTAACTTTTTCAACCGCCGAATATATTGGTTATTTGAAATCTTAGGTCTATCAATGGGAGGATGACAGGATTTATTAACTTGAGTTATGCAAGCCGAACCACTGCTATACCTTGATATCGGCTGAAAATAGCTGAATATTTGACCGACTTGAGTTTGAAATTGATGCATATCCGTCAGCAATCTAATTTCAACTAGCCGACAATATTCTACACGTAAAACAGTGCGTATTTTTTGTAACAAGTTATTCTGCCTACAAGCAGGTACTAACTTACTTTCTACGAAATTGTAGCTCGTAAAAGCTTGTGAGAAACTAAATTGGTATGACATAATCTCTATAAGTTGTCTTGAATAGCCGCGCATTGCTGTAGGTTTCCTGCCAAGGTTTTACAGCTTTGCCAATTTGGTCTAGGATTGCAACTAACCTCGGAAGCCTTTCCCTCTAACATTGCGAGTGTTTAGGGGGATTATTCCTGGGTTAGTAAGAATGAATCGGTGCTTTTTTATGGGATTTGATTGAATTTTTTCATTAACTTAATCTCCCAATTTATTAAATAATTTTGACTCTCTTGATACCCAAAAAGTCTAGATTGCAAATTTTGGTTAACTAATAAAGATTGTACGGTTACTTAGATTGATTGTTCAGCTTTCTTTTTTAACTTTTGTATCTTGCAACTGAACTACCAAGGAAACCTTATTATTCAAACCGATCGAGTTAACTTTGATCAAGAAGGGTCTGAGCCTTTATTTTCTGGATCTTTCACAAATTACATTTAATAACACAAACGCATTGCAACCTCCTCTGATAACTTCCCTAATAGATATATAGGTATTTTTTCCTCGGTTTATGCACTATGACATTATTTAATGACCTGCATACATAATTGATATGCATCTCCAGACCATTTAATATATGAACCTTTTAGAAACTAAGCTTACTTTTGATGCTCTACTTAACTCCGTAAAAAATTTAGTGCCCATCATAGCTAAAACAAGCCGATATCTTAAAAGTTGTAGATAGCTTTATAAAGCTTGGTAGAAACCATGGATATTATATATGTACCAATATATAGTTTGCAACCAAGTGATATCAGCCAATTGTGATTGTTGTTTACAAATCTAGAAGCTAAAGCTGATTTGCAAAGAACTGTAAACAAGCTGTATTCACCTCTTTTTTCAATTTACTAAAAATACTGACATCCAAAGCAAAAATGCTACGAATTTAAGTAATTTTCCTGAGTTTAAGCTTTAGTTATCTAATACTCCAAAATAAATTGGTTAATTTTGATAACTCAACAATTCATAAATATTTACGAATTGAAACCATAAATATGAGCCGTCCTAATAGACTTAGGAGAGTCTATTTTACCGAATTAGCCTGTCACTAGGGATTAGATATTCAATAACTTACTACCGAATCTGGAATACATCAAAGACTGTTTTTCCTAGAAAATAGTAGTTCCTTACACCTTTTAGGAACCTACCGTAACTAATAATAAATTATCGAACATTCTGTCAAGAGTTTATCATACAAAAAAGCAGCTATTATAAAAAAACTATATTATCTTCATGAAAACTTTAAAATACAGCAAAGCTTAATTTATAATTAAAATTACAGTCTCGGATTAAAAACTAAGCAATATAATATTTCCTTAAATGATTATTCAAATAAAACTATAAAAACAATTAACAATAAAGTATAGATATATAGATATCCATAAAAACTTTGCAAATTTAACAATTCAAGGTAGTTTTTTTTCTTTTTAGCTAGAATAATTGTCTAGCAAGTTGCTATATAGTTGACATCTATCAAAAGTAATACAAAAGGTATTTAATAAATTACATCTGTCATAAGTAATAAATTTCTAAAGATGAACAAAAATATTTTGTCCCGCTGACTAAAATTGGTTTATGGCGGTTTTCACTTGGATGCAATACAAAATTGACCTCACCCCGCCCTCTGGGCACCCCTCTCCTTCATAAGGAGAGGGGAAGGGGGTGAGGTTTTAGTGTATTGGACTCAACTGAAATTTGCTATATTTGTTCTGATAGATGGATCTATGACGCAGATATATAGTGAAGTGAGTATAATTCGTAATTCGTAATTTCTCCCTTCGGGAGACGCTTACGCGAACGTAATTCGTAATTAATGCCCCATAAATTGAATTTAGGGGCTTCGTGCATGGCATAATCCACGGATAAATCCGGGGGCTATGTCCTGACGGACACGCTACGCTAACGGACCTTAAAAATTTACCCGGTGAAAAATCCCAGATTCTAGGTAATCTTGATTTGAGCAATGCAAAGAGAACTTTCATCGAGTAGCATGATATTTTTGATATAGGAATCCTACTTGAAAATTGAAAAAACTCAGTACACCTTAATCTTCTAGAAAGAATCATGAAAGCAAGACAGCCTCTTGCCTCTTGCCTCTTGCCTCCCTACACAAATAATTATGGCTACGCCACGCTACGCTAACAAAAATCAAACCGGATTCCTATATGTAGTTCTTCTGCATCTAAAAATAGTAATGTATTGTATAGTATAAATTTTATATGAAGGCTACACAAGAACAATTAAAAGATAAATTAAAGCAGGCTTTAGGTGAAGCTTTCGGTGATCAATACGCTGATACTGACCCAATGTTAGTTCCTGCGTCAAATCCGAAATTTGGGGATTATCAAGCAAATATGGCTTTGTCCTTAGCGAAAAAGTTGGGACAAAAACCTAGAGATATCGCGCATCTTGTAGTAGATCGACTTGATATCTCTGATATGTGCGAAACTCCGGAAATTGCCGGTCCTGGCTTTATTAATCTACGGTTGACTCCATCTTACCTTGAAACTCAGTTAAATTCGATTCAAACTGATGCCCGGTTGGGAGTTCCCATTTCTTCCCATCCCAAACGAGAGATTGTGGATTTTTCCAGCCCGAATATTGCCAAAGAAATGCACGTCGGACATTTACGCTCTACAATTATTGGTGATGCGATCGCCAGAATTTTAGAATTTCGCGGACATGACGTATTGCGGTTGAATCACGTGGGTGATTGGGGTACGCAGTTTGGGATGTTGATTACTTATCTACGAGAAGTTTCACCATCAGCGTTAACGACTGCAAATGCTTTAGAGATTGGAGATTTAGTTAATTTTTATAAACAAGCTAAAAAACGGTTTGATGAAGATGAAGATTTTCAAGAAAAAGCGCGGCAAGAAGTTGTAAGATTACAAGCGGGTGGAAAAGATACAGTTCACGCTTGGAAGTTGCTGTGTGAACAATCGCGTCTTGAATTTCAAGTAATTTATGATTTACTAGATATTCAGGTAGAAGAAAGAGGAGAATCTTTTTACAATCCATTATTAAGTGCCGTTGTGGAAGATTTAGAAAAAGCTGGATTGTTGGAAGAAAACCAAGGTGCAAAAGTTGTATTTTTAGAAGGATTTAAAAATAGAGAAGGCGAACCTTTACCGTTAATTGTACAAAAATCTGATGGTGGTTATAACTACGCGACGACAGATTTAGCAGCATTACGTTATCGGATACAAGAAGATCGAGCCAAAAGGTTAATTTATGTTACTGATGCTGGACAAGCGAACCACTTTGCAGGTGTTTTTCAAGTAGCAAATCGTGCGGGTTGGATTCCCGAAGATGTAGAAATCGTTCACGTTCCTTTCGGTTTAGTATTAGGAGAAGATGGCAAGAAACTTAAAACTCGTGCTGGTGATACAGTGAGACTGCGGGATTTATTAGATGAAGCTGTTGCTCGCGCTCATGAGGATTTAGAAAGTAGATTAAATGAAGTTGAAGCAAGAGAAGAAACAGAAGAGTTTATTGCTAATGTAGCCAAAGTGGTGGGAATCAGTGCGGTGAAATATGCTGACTTGAGTCAAAACCGTACTGGTAATTATAAATTCAGCTTTGACAAAATGCTGGCGCTTAAAGGTAATACTGCACCTTATATGCTTTATGCTTATGCACGGACTCAAAGCATTAGTCGTAAAGGTAATATTAATTATGAAAAATTAGGTGAAAATGTCAAAATTATCCTCAAAGAAGAAGCAGAATTTACTTTAGCAAAACATTTATTGCAGCTAGATGAGGTAATTACAGAAGTTGAGCAAGAATTGCTTCCCAATCGTTTGTGTGAATACCTTTATCAATTGAGTGAAAAATTCAATCAATTCTTTGAAAATTGTCCGGTTTTAAAATCGGAAGAACCGATGAGAACATCGCGTTTAGCTTTGTGCGATTTGACGGCGAGAACTTTGAAATTGGGATTATCTTTGTTGGGAATTGGTGTTTTGGAAAGGATGTAATAACATTCTTATTCTCGCTCCTTTGCGTACCTTTGCCTTAGAATAATAGGATAATTCTTTTAACGCAGAGGAACGCTGAGGTTCTCGCAAAGGTTTGCAGAGGGTTTATTGTTATTTGCGATTCGATAAATAACTCATTCAAATTAAGTCCAAAGGATGAACAAAACAAGTTCAATCAGTTATTAATATCAATCTTCAGAATGAAAATTAACCGATTTGACGTTTTTGGATACCAATTTCCCATAAACTATGATTGAGTATTCATGATTAAATTAGCTTGAGGAGATAGCCGAATGTGACCGAAATGAACAATGTAGCTTCTGTGATCCAAGAATCCTCGCGTCGGGAATTGCGGGATTTAGTACGAACTCAATTGCAAATGCTGCTCGAACAACATGACTTGCGGGGTGCAAAAGCAATTCTCGTACCAGTGCAACCTGCGGATATAGCGGAAGTAATTGAAGGTTTACCCGAAACGATGCACGCTTTGGTATTTCGTTTACTTTCTAAGGATGAAGCGATTGAGGTTTACGAATATCTCGATTATAGCGTTCAGGAAAAGTTGCTTGAGGAATTTCGTTCTCAGGAAGTGCTTGATATTGTTGATAAAATGTCACCAGATGACCGTGCTAGGTTATTTGATGAATTACCAGCAAAAGTTGTAAATCGCCTCTTAGAACAGCTTAGCCCGGCTCAAAAAGAAGCTACCGCTCAACTTTTGGGTTATGAATCCGGTACTGCTGGACGAATCATGACTCCTCAAGTCATCTTGCTCAAGGAAAATTTTACCGTAGCCCAAGCTTTGGAAAGGATTCGCCGTCAAGCCAACGCTAGCGAGATGATTTATTATCTTTATGTTACCGATGATGCTAGGCGTTTAAGTGGGATTGTTTCCTTGCGTCAATTAGTTACAGCTCAGACAGAACAAAAAATCAGTGAAATCATCAGTCGTGACCCAATATACGTTTATACCGATACCGACCAAGAAGAGGTTGCTAGAGTTATCCAAAAGTATGATTTTCTCGCGGTACCTGTAGTCGATAGGGAACAGCGTTTAGTAGGTATTGTCACGGTTGATGATGTGATAGATATTATTCAAGAAGAAACCACAGAAGATATTTATGCTCTTGGTGGTGGGGTACAATCGAGTGGTGACAACTATTTTCAAACAGATTTATTTACCGTTGCTCGCAAGCGTGTTGTTTGGTTATTAGTGTTGCTCATTACTAATACCGTAACCGGAACAATTATTAAATCACAAGAAGATATTTTACAAAAAGTTGTCACCTTAGCGGCTTTCATTCCCTTGCTTACGGGTACTGGAGGTAACGTCGGCGCTCAATCTTCTACTGTGGTAATTCGCGGGATGAATACCGATGAAATCCGCTCCCTTGCCACAATTCAGGTTGTCGGTAGAGAAGCTTTAGCCGGTGCAATCTTAGGCGCAACATTAGGAACAATTGCTACCGTCTGGGCTTTTTTATTGCAAGGTAATTTACAAGTTGCGATCGCAGTTGGTACTAGTTTGATTGCGATTTCGATTTTAGCTTCAGTTTCCGGTTCTGCACTACCGTTTTTATTCCGCTTCATGAAATTAGATCCAGCGTTGATGTCTGCACCATTTATTACTACAGCAGTGGATGTTGTGGGTGTTTTAATTTACTTTGGTTTAGCAAGGTTTATTCTCAAATTGTGATTGCTAATTTATAGTTACTTATAGAGTTCAATTCAGGTTGTTATTGTAAATATTCGTCAATCATAAACTTTGTTGGGGAAAATCAAGAATTGGGGGATTCTCCCCCAAGCCCCCTCCAGAAGGGTTAATCTGTCTTTTTAAGCAAATTTTGGCATATTAGATTTAATCCCCTACTACAGTGGGCGCGTAAATAAGGCTACCATCTGAAACAGGTGAAAAGCTGATGGTATAAGTCTTCTTACTTCTTACTTCTTACGGACTCGCTGCGGTACTACTCCCTATTTCCTAGTTTACAAATCCGCTGGAGTATCGGGAGCAACAATTTCCCCGGTACCGATATTTAACATCATATCTTGGTTGGTAATCAGTTCGTTGAGTTCAGATACTTGTAAATTCATTTCTTCACAAGCTTGACGTAATTCTCGCGCAAATGTATTTAAATCATCACCATAACCACATTGAAAAGCAGCAGTTTCTATTCCTTGCTTAGCATTTGCTTTGGCGCAATCAACCAAATCGGTACCTTTTAATGGTGTAGAAGATGCCATATTTAATATTTGTAATCTCATGTGGGTTAACAATAATTATTGCAATTTTGACACTAATTGTAGATATACTCATCTCTCTAATGGTTGAAGAGTTTTTGATTCTTCAGGAATAAATTTAAATATGAATTGGGAATAAAAACTAAATTAAAGGTTTTTTATCCTTAGTTACAAATTATGTATGAATTATTAGATTGCATCCTGATGACGCTGCGTTACGTAAGTTTTAACTGATAATTGATAAATGATGGATGAACAATCAATCCAACTCTCTCGATAATAATTAATAATTAATGCAATGTTTCACATATCTGATTTAGAACAACTGGAAAAATTTCGTTATCTTCAGTCAGGTTTACGAGAACGCTGGGAATCTGTAGAAGGAGATGAAAGTAGTACAAGTGATGTTGATATTCTCGTGATTCCTTCCCTTAGTCTTGATCAGCGAGAATTGAAAAAGATTGAAGGCTACGAACATTATGAAGAACGATTGCTATTTTCTTTAATTCGTTTGTGGAATCCCCGTAACCGACTAATTTATGTGACATCAGTACCTTTACATCCGAGTATTATCGATTATTATTTGCAACTTTTACCGGGAATTCCCTTTTCTCACGCTCGCAATCGCTTGTTATTGCTTTCTACTTACGATTCTTCTCTCAAACCTCTAAGTCAAAAGATTTTAGAACGTCCCCGGTTATTACAGCATATTCGCCGCGCTTTGAGAATAGACAAAGCGTTCATGACGTGCTATAATTCCACAGATTTTGAAGCAGAATTGTCTTTAAAGTTGGGAGTACCTTTATATGCTGCGGCTCCAGATTTACAAATTTGGGGAACAAAGAGCGGTTCAAGACAAATTTTTGCAGAAGCTGGAATTCCTCATCCAGATGGTAGTCAAAGGATGTGGAATGTTTCCGATTTAGCAGAAGCGGCGGCTCAGTTGTGGGAACGTCAACCCACATTACAAAGAATGGTAGTAAAGCTTAATGAAGGAATTTCTGGAGAAGGAAACGCGCTGTTAGATTTAAGACCGATTCCTGAAGTTGCACCAGAAAAAGTTTCTCATCAACAACGGGTAATGGCGATCGCCAATAATTTTACTAAAATGAGTTTTCAAGCCAAACAAGAGACTTGGGAAACATTTTCCGGACGTATAGCTGAATTAGGAGCGATTGTAGAGGCTTTTGTGGAAGGTGAGATTAAACTTTCACCAAGCGTTCAAGGGCGCATCACTCCGACGGGAAAAGTGGAAGTACTTTCTACTCATGACCAAATTTTAGGAGGTCCCGACGGTCAAATTTATCTGGGTTGTAAATTCCCCGCTGCGGAAGCTTACCGATTAAAGTTACAGCAATTAGGCTTACAAATTGGTCGTAAATTAGCAGAAAAAGGTGCATTAGAAAGATATGGTGTAGATTTTATAGTTGTCAAGCAAAATGATGGAACATGGGACATTCAAGCAATTGAAATTAATTTGCGAAAAGGTGGTACTACCCATCCTTTTATGACCTTGAAATTACTTACAAACGGTCGCTACGAACTTTCTACAGGTTTATTTTATTCCCAGCAAGGACGACCAAAATATTATATTGCTACCGATAATCTGCAAAAAGACCGTTACCGAGGACTTTTACCCAACGATTTAATGGATATCATCGCTCACCACAGACTGCATTTCGACACCGGAACCGAAACGGGTACAGTATTCCATTTAATGGGTTCTCTATCGGAATTTGGTAAATTAGGATTAACCAGCATCGGTGATTCTCCTCAACAAGCAGAAGAAATTTATAACAAAGTAGTAAAAGTCCTTGATGAAGAAACTCCAAGCAATGAAAATGATTTTTCGTTACTATCAAAGCAAACTTTTCCTATTTCTTGGGAGGGATGTGGTTAAGGATTTTGGATTAAAAGTTAGTACCGCCGGAGTGAGGAGTGAGGAGTTAGGAGTTAGGAGTTAGGAGTGAGGAGTTAGGAGTTAGGAGTTAGGAGTGAGG
>NZ_JADEWL010000179.1 GCF_015207665.1 Plectonema cf. radiosum LEGE 06105 | reverse complement strand
TCCCAAAGGTACTAAGGTAATGGTAATTTTAAATTTATGTATGATACAGATGACGATTACCTACTTGATGTCGAAGCAGAACTAGAAAGCCCCCTAGATAAGATGGAGCCGCTGAGTGCGGATTCAGAAGCGGTAAAACCGAATCCGGAGGTGATGTTAGCGCTGCTCGAAAATCCCCAGCCACAGCAGAGAATGCTGGCGGCTCGTGCTTTTTGCGATATAGAAGATGTTCGTGCTATTCCTCATTTAATTGGCTTATTAACAGATACTTGTCCTTTGGTGCGAGTCAGTGCAGCGTATGGTATTGGACGCAATCCCAGCCCGGATGCAGTTGAACCGTTGATTGAGCAATTGAATCGTGATTGGAATGGCTATGTACGAAAAGGTGTAGTTTGGGCATTAGGTAACTGCCGAGATATACGCTGTTTAGCGCCTTTAGCTGATGCTTTAAGAACCGATATTTCCGCTGTGCGATTGTGGGCTGCTAGTTCTCTGGCACAAATGGCAGAAGTTGGTTATGAAGCAGTTGTAGGTGCAATTCCACCTTTGATTGAAGGCTTGGTAAAGGACTCAATGCCAGCAGTACGGAGTAATTGTGCTTGGGCAATTGGACAATTATGCCGCGAATTACCTTCTAATATTGTTTATGCTACTGCCATCGATGCTTTGATTCAAGCTTTTGCTGAAGATGAAGATTTAGGAGTGCGTGAAGATACTAAAGCCGCACTGTTAGGAGTCGGAGATCCTCGTGGAATTCAATTAATCGAAACTCTCGAACAAGAAGGCTGGTTTTAGTTTTGATAATTGAGTATGGGGGATATAAAACGGTTAAAAAAGATTCAATATTCAACTTTTGCCTATTATCAAAAACTTACTAAAATTCCCTAACTCGTCCATACCACCCCGGAACCCTGTCCCCAAAAGCCATCATACTTAGTAACGCGGACATTTCCATTAACTTTAATTTGACAAGCTAAACGGCGATTATTATTAGAAGAATGTGGAGGAAGTTCCAACCTTGTCTTTTCTTTCCAATTAGGTTCTGAGACTTCCCCTTGCACTGCAACTGCACAAGTACCGCAACTGCCGATACCCCTACAGTTAATCATTTTTGAGTTACCGTTATAAAGTTCAACGTTATTTTCTAGTAAGACTTTACGCAGATTACTCCCGGATTCACATTAGACATCTCCGAAAAATAATTAAACTCTGGTAAAATAATATAAAAGGGTATATTAGCGAAGCGTTATGAGTACCGTATTAGAGTATATTGAAAAGAATCCTCACGAGGCACAACGTTTACTTGGCTTGAAATATGAGCAGTTAAAACAGCTTTTAGAAAAAGCCATAGAATTATACAATTATAAACTTGAAGTAGCTGAATCTAAAAAAGTAAGAATTATTCGAGGTGGAGGTGGTAGAAAAACAAAACTATCCCCACCTGAGCAGATAATATTAACACTAACATATTTAAGACATTTAACAACATTTCAATTACTCGGTATTCAAGAGGCGCGTCAGTGAAAGTACTGCAAACGATACATTTAATTATTGGTTTCCATTATTGAAAGAACTGCTACCATCAAGTCTACTTGAAGAGGTAAAAAAAACTCCAGCGACAGCGAGATTGTCAAAGAAATTTTGACAGAGTTTGAGTTAATAGTTGATGCCTACGAGCAACCAATAGAAAGACCTGGAGACTACAAAGAACAGAAAAAGTATTACTCAGGGAAAAAAGTAAATCATACTCGAAAAAGTCAATTAATCGTTTTACCGAATGGCAAAGATATTGTTGATGTAGTCGCAGGAGAACCGGGTCCAAAAAGTGACATTAGTATGTTTAACGAAAGTCAAAAAGGTTTTGACCCAAAACAAAAATTTCATGGGGATAAAGCATATCAAGGCGGAAAATCAATAAAAAGGCCTCAGAAAAAACCTAAAAACAAAGAATTAACTATTGAAGAAAAACAGAATAATAAAGACTTAGCATTTGAAAGAATTTTTGTGGAGCATTCAATTCGCTTAGTGAAAATTTTTAGAGTAGTTCAAGAAAGATTTAGATTAGATTCAAATAAGTATGAACAGATAATTCTTACTATTTGTGGGCTTGTTCGGTTGCGAATAGGGACATACATTTTATAGTTATAAAAAAATAAATGTTTCCAATATAAATTCGGTTTATTCAAAACAGGTACAGGGATAAAAATAAATGCAGATTGTAATGATGCTGCAAATATTATCCGTAGTGCGATTCGTTGATTAGTGAATCACGGTAATCAGCCCGTAAATAACTAATCCAGTGATACTTGGCTCCTGTCAAACACTGAACTCTTTTTACGATGTAGGTGAAAGCCCTACCCGCTAGATTCAAGCGTGACTCCTTACCTGTCCACACCGAGTAAGCTCGATTCTTACAGAGTGAAGCTGGAAACAAGGGCGCAATCAGAGGACTGTTATGGGTTCACACTGGCGCTAACAGGGAGTTCCCACGGTAAAACCGATGCCTAAAAAAGTAACCTACATAAAAGCAGGGGCTTCCTACCTTATCTTTGACCATATACCGTCGCAACTGATAACTGTTAACTGTTAACTGATAAATGTTTTGCTAAAAGCTGTAAATATTTTTCGTTATTTTTTGCTTGCTGCCATTTTTCTTTAAATATCGCTGCTGATTCTGCTTTTACAGGGTCTTCTTGATTCGGTAAAATATCTTGTCGTAGTTTTGCTTCTGCTTCTTTTGAAGTAGCTTTTTGGGGATTGCTACGGTATTTTTTACCGCTTTTATGATTAGCATAGCGACGCGCACGGGTATAGCCCATTTGTAAAAACTTTCGCGCCATATCCGCACCGACAAAATCATTTTGATTGAGATAGTCAAGAAATAGTTGATATATTTTGTTGCTTGATTCTAAGGCAATGTCTGGTGTTTTAAAGCGCCAATACGGCAAAATTTCCGACTTGTAAGGTTCTACTAAGAGTACTCCCTGTTCTCCTTTTCCTACTATATAAAGTTCGGGAGATTGACGAAAATCTATATTTTTATAATCTAATGAATAATCAAATTTTTTCATCTTCTTTGATTAAGAGAATATAGTTCAATCAAATCAAAATAAGTAGGGTTTTCCGAATTCAAAAACCCGACTTTTCAAAACTTTGACAAGCTCATTCAAAAAAAGGGAAAAGGCAAAATCATACCTTCTCCCCTAGTTATGGTTCCCCATAAATTAATTGCTTACGTAGTAAAATTCAAGTGGTAAAGAAGTTATACTTTCTCTTTCATTGGATCAGCAACGTAGCGGAAGTTTTCATCAGAATTCCAAGGTCCACGCTGATCTTTACCACCGTTGCTAGATAAGTTGTAATAAAGGTCTACGGTAGAATCGGGTGGGATATTGCCGAAGAAGGGGTCTGTTAACTTACCCATAGAATCTAAGGCTTTCATGAACATTTTAGTATGAGAAATTTCCCGCGTTAACAAGTGTACTAAAGTATCTTTAGTTCCTTGGTCTGGTGCTAATAAAATCAAGGATTCGTATGTAGTCCGCGCACCTGCTTCCGCTGCAATGTTTGCTCGTAAATCTCTAACTACACTACCTCCTTCATTCAGATAGGTTGCAGTCCAAGCAGAACCTTGAGAATCTAAAAAGTGGGGTCCCTGACCTCTTACTGCAAATAAAGTGCTTTTAAATGCATCAGTTTGATCTACATTCTTGGTATGCATTTCGATTAGTTTACCAATCATTTCCAAATGGCTAAACTCTTCGGTAGCGATATCTTGCAGCATATCTTTAATACCTGCATCTTCCGTATGAAAAGACTGTACCCAGTACTGTAAAGCCGCAGAAAGTTCACCAGTTGCACCACCAAATTGCTCTAGTAAAAGTTGAGCAAAACGAGGGTTGGGTTCGTCAATTTTTACTTCTTTATTAATCAGTTCTTTTTTGTGGAAAAACATCTGCTACTCTTTATTCCTCTCTTTGTCGGATAATGTCGGATAATATCTATAAAATTCAGTTACTCAAATAAAACTGAATTGAGGTTTTTCTCTCATATTAATGTTAGATTATGTTGCATGAATAAAACCTTTATCGTTGGATAGATTATCAAATTCTTTTTTTCTATAAAAAGAAGTAGTGCTAAGTAAAACGTCAGATTATTGACGATGACAATTTGACATATATATCTCTAAGATAAAGTTTTTTATGATTCCATCCAAGTAAAATTACTTCTTTAGCTAGATTGTTGTTTTTTAATCTTATAGAATATAGTAAGAATCTAATACTATCTATACTTCTAAACCGCCACAGGTTGCTATGCACCGAAAAGCTTGTCTAATTTTTAACCCCGTTGCTGGTTCCAATAATTCCGAGCAAGATTTAGAAAGGATAAAAGAACTGTTGTCTTCTCAGTTTGAATTGGATATTCAATTTACTACAGAAGAAATTAGCGCTGATAAATTAGCTGAAGAAGCAGTAAAAAAAGATTTTGAAATTATAATTGCTGCTGGTGGTGATGGTACTCTTTCAGAAACAGCTAGAGCGTTAGGAGAAACAACTATTCCTTTGGGAGTAATTCCGAGGGGGACTGCAAACGCTTTTGCTTCTGCTTTGGGTATTCCTGATACTTTGGATGAAGCTTGTGAAACGATTTTATCGGGTAAAACTCGTCGAATTGATATTGGCAGATGCAATGGTAGATTAATGACATTGTTAGCTGGAATCGGTTTTGAAGCCGAAACTATAGAAAATGCTTCACGAGAAGCCAAACAACGCTGGGGTGCTTTGGCTTATTTAGTTTCGGGAATACAGCAATTACGGGAATTAGAATTATTTGAAGCGGAAATTGAAACCGATGATAAAATTATTCGGGTTTCTGCTGGTGCTTTAACTGTGGCAAATGCTGCACCACCCACATCAATATTAGCTCAAGGACCCGCAGGTATTCTTTACGACGACGGATTACTTGATGTTACCATTATTTCATCTAATACTTGGTCAGCTGCGATCGCCGCTTCTTATCACCTATTCCAAACTGGTTTACGGGGAGATGCAGCACAACGGGATGACATCGGTTATTTACGCACAAAGCGGGTGAAAATCACTACAAATCCTCCGCAAAAAATCGTTTTGGATGGTGAAATGATTGGCAATACACCTTTGGAAGTAGAATGTATTCCCGGTGGTTTAAGCGTAATTGTACCGATGTTACCTGCGGAAAAAGTTTCCGAAAAGTTGGAAGGTTTACCCGATTTAGAAATTCAAGAAAAATCATCGACAATTACAGGAGATTAATAAAATTAAAATTAAACTTAAAATTAAACTTAAAGTTAAAATTAAACTTTTATATCTTCAGATGGATAAATGATTGAGAGTTAACAACTTAGTATCTACATTAGGGTAATATAATTTTTTGAGGATATTATTAATGAGTAACTTAGGACAGTTGCGAATTATCGGCGCATCTATAATCACTTTAGGTTTAGCAATTGGTGCAGCCATTCCATTAGTAAGTAATGCTCAAACTTCCCCACAATCAACGTTTCCTGATGTACCAGCTGATTATTGGGCGCAACCATTTATTAGAGGTTTAGCACAAAGAAATATTATCACAGGTTATCCCGATGGTACTTATAGACCAAAACAAGCATTAGAAAGAGACGAATTTGCCGCGATAATTCGTAAAGCTTTTGAGCAAAATAAAGAAAAGCAAATTGAAAGTGGTTCAGTATATAACGATGTTCCCCAAGGTTATTGGGCAAGTCAAGCAATTGAAGAATCTGTAGAACAAGGATTTTTATCGGGCGATCAAAATTTATTCCGTCCCCGTCAAGAAGTTAGTAAGTTAGAAGCAATAAATGCTTTAACAAGAGGTTTGGATTTAACTTATCAGGCTTCAGTTTCTCCGGTAACAACTATTCCTCCATATTATATGAGAAGAAGAGCAGCTATGAGGCGAAGAAAGCCTTTGATGTTACCAATCGGGATTACTTCTTTGATGCAGCCTTTACTGATTCAAAGAGCTAATGCTGCTAGAACTCCCAGAGTTGCAACTGATTCCCAACCAACTACTACAGCAACAGCACCATTAACCCCAGCATCTATCGTTGAACAAGCTTACAAAGATGCCGATCAAATTCCGGAAAATGCTGTTCCCCAAGTTGCAGCAGCAACTCAATCAAACATAGTAGTAAACTATCCTAATCCTAATATTCTTAATCCCACTCAAGCTATTAGCCGGGGAGAAACAGCGGCTTTAGTTTATCAAACAATGGCTGCTCAAGGGAAAGTACCTCAAATTGACAGCAACAACCCGGCTGCTAAATATATTGTTCGAGTTGGAGAAAATAAATAATATCATGTCCGGATGATTAGTTATTATTCGCTGTTGAGTGGTAATGGCTAATTGGTAATTGCTGACTATTATATAATTGCAATCAATCTATTCCCAATTACCCATTCCCAAGTACCGAGTGCAAATTCACCACCGCACCAATGACAACAATTGCTGGTGCTTCAAACCCGCTTTTTTCCACTTCTTGCACAATTGTCTCTAATTTACCAATTAATTCTTCCTGTTCAGGACGAGTTCCCCAACGGATTAAACCAATCGGAGTATCTGCACTCAACCCCGCTTTTAATAATTCTTGTACTATATAAGCTAAATTGTGAATTCCCATGTAAATTACAATTGTCTCCGAACCTTTGGCGATCGCCAACCAATCAACTGCGGGACGATACTTACCGATGGATTCATGTCCAGTAACAAATGTCACTGATGAACTATAAAGACGATGAGTTAATGGGATACCTGCATAGGCAGGGGCGGCGATTCCTGCTGTAATTCCTGGTACTACTTCTACTGGTACCCCGGCTTTAATTAAATCCTCCATTTCTTCGCCACCACGACCAAAAACAAAGGGGTCGCCTCCTTTTAGCCGCACTACTATGGCATTGTCTTGGGCTTTTTGAATCAATAACTCGGTTGTTTTATCTTGTAATAAAGAATGCCTTCCCCGTCGCTTACCAGCATTAATTTTTTCTGCATGGGGACTAACCATTGCGAGAATTAACGGACTTACTAAAGCATCATATATTACCACATCCGCAGTTTCTAATAAGGCTTTTCCTTTGATAGTCATCAATCCAGGGTCTCCGGGTCCAGCACCTACTAAATATACTTTACCCGCAGCATTTTGCATATTTTCCCGGTTCATTGTTGCATTAAATCCCAAATCAAATCAATTAATTCTCCGTTTGCTCCTAAAGGTTCGTATAATTGAAAACTTACTTCAGGAAACTGTAATTTTAAATCTTGTATAGATTGCATGATGGCATCCGTAATACCACCTGGAAATAAAAAATAAGGTATAATAGCTATTTTTTTCTTACCATCAGCTACTAACTGAGCAACGATATCTTGTAAACTTGGAGAAACAGCCCAATAAGCAGCAACTGCATTTACAGAAATTGCCATTGCTTGAATGGTGTTATTTGCTTCGACGCGACGGCTACCGTGGGCTACAATTATTCTGCCATCTACCGACGGATCGATAATTTTTCTGGTCAGCAATTTTTGCAAACCTCTGTCAGAACCTAAGTATGGTTGTAACTCAATGAAAATATCTTCTTTCAGAGCAAGTTTAGCTAACTCGACTTCGGCAGGAATATCTTCGGTAACGTGAACTCCTGGCAGTAAAAATAAAGGTATTATCTTTAAATGACGACATCCGTCAGCAATAATTTTTCTGCTGAAATCTATAATTTGTTGGTGTAGGGGTTGGGGATGTATTTCTAAGTAAGCCGTACCTATATGGTTAACATCTCTTTCTTGATTATTCGAGTCAGCTAACTTATCTTGCAAATTTCGCGCTAATTCTTCCATCGCAACTTGCGGACGTGGGTCTTTACTTCCGTGAGATACTAGCAGATATGCAGATGATATTAGTAATTTTAAAATTTGTTTCTGATTAATCATTCCCGATTCTCGGCTGTATAACTCGTGTAGATGATGGAAATATGGAAATATATATAAACCATCGATCTATTAAACCTAGCAAATCATTAAGACTTTAGCCAATTTTTGATCAAAGGAATATTATTAATTATCAAAAACGAGCGCGGAGGGATTTGAACCCCCGACCTACAGAACCGGAATCTGCCGCTCTATCCACTGAGCTACGCGCCCTCGCAATATTAGTATATCTTTTATTTGCTTTCTTGACTACATAAGTTTTATGCCTTGATTAATTAAACATTTTGTTTAGGTAGGGAGCCATATTCACCTTAGATGGTCATCCTGGGGAAGCAACAAGCAAAGCCCACCGGAGGTGGTTGAGTGCATATTCATTCATACAGAAACCGAAGGACACAAATCAAACCGGATTCCTAATAGGTGATTTATCCCAGTAATTTTTAGTAATCATCTCAAGAAATTACATCAAATAGTTACTTCGGAAACTGATATAAATACGGAAAAACGTTATTTTATAGTCATGCAGTATTAAAAATAATATATGACTAAAAATTATTTAAAACATCAACCAATTAATAATCATATTTCTGATGTAGATAATAGTAACAGTGGTTTTCTGCTAGGAATAATTTCTGGATTTTTGCTGATAGCTTGTATTACGATATTACTTTTGTTCAATAATAGACAAGTACAACGAATAATCACCGAAAAAATAAATATTAATACTGTCAAAAAGCCATCTGATGTTAAATATTTAATTCAGGATAACAATAGTTTAATCGAAACACAGAAGATTTTAAACGTTAAAGCAGACCACCCTAATGGAACTGTGGGAAGATTAATTCATATTTCTTTTACCAAAAACAATACTATTATCGAAATCGTTGTGACTAATGCTTCCCTCTATACTATTCATCTAAATTTGCACGGTAAAGGAGTTGTACTTGTGGATGATTTAGGGAATAAATACGATTTGAAATTACCCTTTGAGAATGCCGAACTTGAAATTAAGTCCGGTGAAACTCTCGAAGAAAAACTAGTTTTTCAAGGAGGAGTGACTTCAAAAGCAAGTAACCTTACTTTAATTACTAATAATCAAATAGGTAGCGACCAATCTTTGAGTCGTCGTCCAAAAATGGAGTTTTTTATTCCGCTTAAATAATGGAGGATAGGTAATAGGTAATAGGTAATAGGTGATAGGTAATAGGTAATAGGTAATAGGTAATAGGTAATAGGTAATAGGTCATAGGTCATAGGTCATAGGTAATAGGTAATAGGTAATAGGTAATAGGTGATAGGGCGTTGCTGAATCATGGTATGAATTGAAAATGTAGAGACGCAAGAGTTCGCGTCTCTACAAGGTTTTTAAATCACATCACACATAATCGCGTTCATACATTAAATCAGCAACGCCGGTGATAGGTAATAAATTCTTGCTTCTAACTCCTAACTCCGGTAGTACTAAATTGCTTGATTAAAGATAATCTGCGGGATTTACTGGAGTACCGTTTTTGCGGACTTCAAAGTGTAAATGGGGACCTGTTGATAATCCTGTAGAACCGATTGCTGATATGGCTTGTCCTCGTTTGACGCTTTCTCCTACTTGTACATATAATTGACTTGAGTGTGCGTAAAGTGTGGTAATTCCTTTTCCGTGGTTGATAATTACAGTTTTGCCGTAACCACCGTACCAACCAGAATAGATCACAGTTCCCGAATCAGCGGCACGAATTGTACTACCATAACCGGCTGCAAAATCTATACCTGTATGCAAGCGACGATAACCGAGAAGTGGGTGCGATCGCCAACCGTAAGGACTACTGATGTAACCGTTGCTGGGCAATGCCATAATACCACTTCCACTCACGAAGTCTCTCTGTTGACTACGGGCTTTAGCTGCTGCGATCGCGGCTTGTTGTTCTGCAACTTTTTGATTAATCAAGATTGCGATCGATTGGGAATCTTTCTCTAATTGAAGTCTAGCTGCATCTAATGCCAGGCGATCGCTATTTAAACGCTGTACTAATTCGGTTTGTAATTCTGATTGACCTTGATAATCGGCTTTCTGTGCTAGTAATTGCTGCCTAATCAAAGCAATTTCGTTCTTTTTACCTTCTATATCGGTTTTTTGTTGGATTATTCGATTAGCTTCCTGGGTTAACTTTGCCAAAACTTTTTGATCAGCTTGATAAATTAACTTTAAATTACGACGACGACTGAGAAAATCATTTAAATTACGACTTTGTAATAAAACAGCCCATCCTTGACTAGTAGTACAACGTTGCAAAAATTTGAGTCTAGCAACGGTTGATGTTTGACGTTGTGCGTAGGATACTTCTGCTGTGGCTAAATCTGCTTGCAGTTGTTCGAGACGTTGAGTTGCGATTTCCAAACGCTTTTCGGTGTCTTGAATTTGACTATCAGTTGTTCGTAAATTCTCCTGCAAACCACCAAGACGTTTTTCGGCTTCTTGCTGCAAACTATTTAAACGATTTTTTTCTACAACCGTATTTTGATGAGTTTGCTGAATCTGTTTTCGCTGCTGTTTAAGTTGGTCAATTGTTTGCTTTGAGCTTCCCTGACCTTGGACTGAAAATACTGGAGTTAAAATTAATAATATGCATAAAACACCACAAAATACAATAGGCAATCGGAGGTAGATTTTATGTTGTTGGGGAAATAATGCTCTCATATTTTCTGATTAATTGTATTCTGGGCTGCAATACCATGTTGATTGTTCCCAAAAAAAATCAAAAAATTAAAAATCCACCGTCAGGGAATGATAGTGAGTGTGTAATTGTTGTAGATGATTGAGTGGGTAGTATTGGATTGTTCGGAAAGTGTATTAACAAAATAATATTTGGCAAAATTGCATTTAAATTTACTTGACATTTCAATATAAATATGTGAAAACCGAGGTGGATTTTATTTTTCGCAACCAAAAAAGTAATCCGACTTCTATACAGTTCTGGTTGTTTGTAGACAATAATTTTTTAATAGGAATGCCATGTTATTAGCTAAGACTATCAGTTCCGATGACTTGAAGAATAAATCCGAAATTGACATTTCATTATTTTCATTAGCAGATTGGATTGCAATAGCAAGATTCATGGGATACGAGCCAACTTGGTCATATAAAATGTTCTGCAAATTTGGCGATTTAAAAAAATACGATCTTGCTAATACTTCACGGACAACATGGTCAAAAATTGCCCAAATTTTCCACCAAAATCAAGCTTGGGCAGAAATACAATATATCAGATGGCACTCTGTAAATAACTGATATTTTTACAAAAAAATTGCAAAAATATTGCCATAGTTATATATATAAATCCCTATCAATTTAAGGTTGTGTGGGATTTTTTATTTGGGTAATGAGTAATTGGTAATTGGTAATGGGTAATTTACAATGGGTAAATGTCAACTATTCCTCATGCCCTATGACAGATCACCAATCCGCAAACTTAATAAAAATACGATTATTTAATCAACAAGATGCCGAGCAGATTGCCAGATTATTTCATCAAACAGTACGTGAAGTTAATGTTCGCGACTACTCGGTTTTGCAGGTGAAAGCATGGGCTCCAGATGATATTTATTTTCGAGATTGGATCAGTGTTTGTTCGCAAAAATTTACTTATGTAGCCGTTGATAACGGTACAATTGCAGGTTTTGGCGAGTTAGAACTTGATGGACATATAGATTGTTTTTACTGTCATAAAGATTATCAGCGAATGGGTGTAGGCAATAAAATTTACCGTGCAATTGAAGCAAAGGCTTATGAATTAGAAATACATCGTTTATATACCGAAGCTAGTATTACCGCAAAACCCTTTTTTCAGCGTATGGGTTTCTCTATCATTAAAAAACAACAAGTAGAGTGCAGAGGAGAAAATTTCATTAATTACGCAATGGAAAAATATCTTACTAGGAGTGAGGAGTTAGTTTACAGTTGACAGTTGAAAATTAACTGATCACTGATAACTGATAACTGATAACTGATAACTGATAACTGAAATTACGCAATGGAAAAATATCTTACTAGGAGTGAGGAGTTAGTTTACAGTTGACAGTTGAAAATTAACTGATCACTGATAACTGATAACTGATAACTGATAACTGA
>NZ_JADEWL010000178.1 GCF_015207665.1 Plectonema cf. radiosum LEGE 06105 | reverse complement strand
CATTCCTTCTAAACCGGACTTACCTTTGCTCGATACAATAACTTATCTCCTTGACGGTAGCCAGTATAACGTACCTTGACTTTTTGGGTTGGTTGTGCATTCCCTTCCATTAACTGGTGGATTTCGGGTTCATAAGGTAGTTCTGCACCTACCGTAGCAACAGCTTCGATTCCCCATTCTTGCAAAAGTCTGGTAATTGGTTTTTCGATCAAGGGAATTATATTAACTGCTGGTAGCTGTCGATTTTCTCTAGCTTTTTGTGCTGCTGTGGGAAATTGAATTAACAATGATTCAAGAATTTGTAAACTCGATTCTTGAAATTGAGTAAATAATAATTCTTTTTGATTTTCTAATTGTTTTTCTAAGCGTTCGTATTCTTTTTTTAAATCTGTTATTTGTTGTGAAGATTGCTGTGTTGATACTTCTTGTTTAACTACATCTGTCTGATAATTTTTATGGGAAAAAATAATTATTAATTCATTGAAATTTATTTGTAATGCTTGCGATATTTTTACCAAAATTTCTAAACGCATTTGCTGGATTTTACCTTGACGCAAACATTGTATTTGATATTTAGAAACTCCAGCAGCTTCACTCAATTTTTTAAAGCTATAAATTTCTTTCTGCTGCATCAATTCCAATAATTTATTACTAAAATCCATTTGATTTTAAATTATTAATAGGTAATAGGTAATAAAAAAAGGTTAGATAACTAAGTACTAAAGATATAACCTTTGACCTTTGACCTTAAACCTTTAACCCGACTTCTCATGATATTACCTATTAAAAACTTTACTTCCCTTTAACTAAACCTTCCGATTCACCATTGTTGCACTGGCTTGGTCAACTGGTACTAACAAAATTTCGCTGAGGTTAACATGAGCAGGACGGGTAACACAAAATAATATTACATCAGCGATATCATCTGGGGTAAGGGGGGTTAATCCTTGATATACTTTTTGAGCGCGATCGCCATCTCCATGAAAACGCACTTGGCTAAATTCAGTTTCGACTAAACCAGGATCAACCGAACTTACACGAATGGGAGTTCCCAACAAATCTTGCTTCAAACCTTCAGAAATTGCCCTAACAGCGGCTTTCGTAGCACAATAGACATTACCACCGGGATAAGTTTGATGTCCAGCAATCGAACCAATATTAATTATATGACCACGATTGCGATCGACCATTCCCGGAACTACACAACGGGTAAGATAAAGCAAACCTTTGACATTGGTATCAATCATTTCTTCCCAATCTTGGAAGTTACCTTCGTGGAGCTTGTCTAAACCGCGACTAAGACCAGCATTATTGATGAGAATATCGATATTCGTCCATTGAACAGGTAAGTTAGATATCGCAGATTCTACAGCATTGCGATCGCGAACATCGAGTTCCAATAAATGAAAATCTTCCGATGCTAATTGCAAAGTTTCCACAAGTTGCTGTAAACGTTCCAACCGTCGCGCAGCTAAAATTAACTTTGCACCAGCATCGGCAAAATATTTGACGCAAGATGCACCAATACCGCTACTTGCACCAGTTATTAATACAATTTGATTTTGAATTGAAGCCATAAAAGGAGTTAGGAGTTAAGAGTTAGGAGTTAAGAGTTAGGAGTTAAGAGTTAGGAGTTAAGAGTTAAGAGTTAAGAGTTAAGAGTTAGGAGTTTTGAGTTTTGAGTTGGGAGTTTTGAGTTTTGAGTTTTGAGTTAAAAATAGCGGACAGTTATAAAGCCTACCTGTATGAGCTACACAAATTTTAGCCCAGGTCGTCGGGCTTTGTTCTTATAGCCCTAGACGAATAGTCTGAGGGCTATTAATTTGACTAACAAAACAAATAATATTTTATAACTCCTCACTCCCAACTCCTAACTCCTCACTCCCAACTCCTAACTCCTAACTCCTAACTCCCAACTCCCAACTCCCAACTCCTAACTCCTAACTCCTAACTCCCAACTCCCAACTCCCAACTCCTAACTCCTAACTCCCAACTCCCAACTCCCAACTCCTAACTCCCAACTCCCAACTCCTAACTCCTAACTCCTAACTCCTAACTATCTTCCCACTACTGGTACACGCTGAGTAATCATAGTCATACCGTTTCCTCGTACCAATACAGCAGAAATCCATTGATTACCGGGAGTCTTTGGTGCGCGTCCAACTTTAAATATTCCGCCAGCGGTAAGCAATTCCAAGTCTACAGGTGTAGGTTTGAGATATTTTCCTGGTTCAACAGCTTCATCTAGAGCCGTACCCAAGAGAAAATCATCACCTAGAGGTTCATTGACAATTGCATCAAAATAATAGTTCTCCCCGACTTTTAACTGTTCAGGTAAATTAATATCTACCTTGGGAGGATTGACACCGGAAGTAAGTTGAGTGCGTTCTGATAAAATATCTTGGCGGATAATTTTACCATTAACGATACGCTGACGCGATTTAATAGTGGCATTCATGCCTAACTTATTATTGTTCGCAGCAGGTAAACCAACTATATTTGTGACTGTATCGGCAATGATACTATTACCTTGGGTACTCCAAGATTGCAGTTTGGTAGTATATTTCAAGCTGGGATAGCGCTTCCACAAAGAAGTTAAAGCTTGTTCCATGCTCGAACGGTTTAATCCGTCTCCATGAACAAAACTAGGACTGTAAAAATTCATTACACCCTTGACATCAGCGCGGTTTGCGGATGCATCAATTTGTGTTAAGAGATTTTTGACTTGGGGAGGTGCATTTTCTGGTACATTGGCTTGAGCGGATTTCCAACCAGTAGATAAACCAACGGTGAGGATAAATAAAATTACCCAACGGCTACCAGTAACTCTTGATTTTCGTGCGGGTATTAAGGTATTAAAGTTAGACATTAGTGATTGTGTTGTAGGTAATTTAACTACTATACTGATTCGCTAGTTTGATGTATGACTCATGCCATAACTCGCCTTTACAGGTGAAATTCCGGATGAGCTGACAAAAAACCAGGAAATTGATTTATTAAATTTTAAGCTAGGCGCTAACAGGGTAAAGGGTTAATGGCTCACACTCCTATACGATTACTTATAGCAGCCAGCGGAACTGGCGGACATTTATTTCCGGCGATCGCACTTGCGGAACAATTGCCAGATTATCAAATTGAATGGCTGGGTGTTCCTAACAGGTTAGAAACAACTCTGGTTCCCAAACAGTATAAATTGAATACCATTGAAGTTGAAGGGTTCCAAAAAGGTTTTGGGATTTCTTCATTACTCACCTTGAGTAAACTGTGTGGTTCAATTTTACAAGTTAGAAAAATTCTCCAGCAAGGCAAGTTTGACGGAGTTTTTACAACCGGAGGCTATATTTCTGGCCCTGCGGTGATTGCAGCTCGTTCTTTGGGTTTACCCGTAATTCTTCATGAATCTAACGCAATACCCGGTAAAGTGACTCGTTTTTTTGGTCTTTGGTGTAATGCGGTAGCGGTTGGGTTTGAAGCTGCGGCAACATATTTGCCCAAAAACAAAACTATCTATACTAGTACTCCGGTACGTTCTACATTTTTAGAGCCAGGAATTGCAGCATCATTAGATTTAGCAATTCCTGAAGATGTACCTGTAATTGTAGTTTTCGGTGGTTCTCAAGGGGCAGTTTCAGTAAACAAATTAGTCCGTGAAAGCGCTCCAGCATGGTTTGATGTGGGTGCTTATGTAGTGCATTTAACGGGAGATAATGACCCGGAAGCGGATAATTTAAAACATTCCCAATATATTTCGATGCCATTTTACAATAATATGGCAGCGCTGTTACAAAGAGCTAATTTAGCTATTAGTCGCTCTGGTGCTGGGAGTGTCACAGAATTAGCTGTATGTGGTACTCCAGCGATTCTGATTCCTTATCCTTATGCAGCAGAAGACCATCAAACCTACAACGCTCAAGTATATACAACAGCGGGAGCGGGAATATTATTTCAACAGAAAGAATTAACCACACAGAAGTTGCAAAATCAAGTATTGGAATTATTGCAATCTCCTGAAAAATTGCAGCAAATGAGCGCAAAAGCGAAAACGGTTGCAGTTCCCGAAAGTGCTGAGAAATTAGCACAATTAGTAAGAGAAGTTGTGGAAAGGTAGAGGATAGAGATTAAATTTAATAGAAAATTATTTATAGGGTAAGATGATAGCTTGCCCTATATTTTTATAATTTTTTATAATATAAGTTTGTAGTAACAACTTTAATTCTGATTCAGTTTATGATTAGCATTAAAATGCTTATTACAAGCAACTAACTGATAAATCTCAATTAAAACATTGAATCAAAATGACTTCAAACAAACCTATCAACGTATGGCAATATAAACCTTGGTGGTGTCAACCTTGGTCTATATTACTCACAGGAGCAACGTTAATTACGGTCAGCTGGTTATTATTTCACAAAGTTTGGTTAACTATTTTAGTCTCTATTCCTTTATTAACTTGGATGAGTTTTTTTCTATTAATATATCCTCGAATATTTATCAAAAGTGTAACGAATGAAATGAATAAAGATTAACTGTCAACCATCAACCAACTCCCAACTCAATTTATTGTTTATTTTCTAACGAACGATAAGCAAAACGCATCGATTGCAACATACGTTCTCGCTTTTTACGAGCGATTGCTTGCAAATCGATGGTTTTATCGGTTTCATCAACAATTTCACCAGTTATTACTTCCAATACATCTTCTAAAGTAATTACACCAGAAACATTACCGTATTCATCTACTACTACCGCTAAATGTTCCCGTGCTTCTAAGAAGTTTCTCAGCAATCGATCCGCACGAATTGTTTCCGGTACAAACTTGACTTTTCGTGTCAAAGTTGCAATTTTTTGAGTATTCCTTCCTTCAACCATTGCTGTCAGCAAATTCTGTTTTAAAGCAACACCAATTACTTCATCAATTGTCTCGTTAATCACAATTATTCGTGTATGCTGTGAAGCGATAATATCAGTTTTAACTTCAGCAAGAGTCAAATTACCGCGTAAATATGTCAGAATTGTTCGGGGTGTCATTAAGTCTGCTGCTGTCAGTTCATTTAACTGAAACACCCGTTGAATCATCTGCGCTTCATCCGGTTCAATTATTCCTTCTTGGTGAGCAATATCCGCTAACAACATAATTTCTGCTTTATTAGTTGTTGGTTGCTTTTTACCTCTAGTAAAAGGTGCCGTAATATTTTCTAGCACCCAAACTAAAGGTGTAAATATAAAAGTTAATGCAGCGATAGGAATAGCTACCAGTAATGCAATTGGCTCTGCAAAACGTTCGCCAATAGTTTTGGGGACAATTTCTGCAAAAATGATAATTAGGAATGTCAACACTCCAGAAAATACCCCTAACCAAGTATCTCCTAATACTGTTCTAGCAATATTACCTGTAATAATACTACCAACAATATTAAAAATATTATTCATGATTACAATAGTCGCGATCGGTCGATTCATGTTTTCGCGAATCGCCAATAGTGCTATTGCTGAAGGATTTTTAGACTGTGCTAACTGTCTAACTTTCAGCGTCGAAACTGAGAATAAAGCCGCTTCCATTCCAGAGCAGAGGGCTGAACCTGAAATTACAAAAATAACAACGATTAGGAGCTGTAACATCATATTTCCCAGCTATGGGAAGAATAGTTGAGGTTAATGTGTGTTAAACGAAGAACTACAAGCGATGTTGTAGCTAATACAACCTCACCTATCTTAAACCCACGCAAGCAAGATATGCTGATC
Organism: Plectonema cf. radiosum LEGE 06105; assembly: GCF_015207665.1. GTDB lineage: Bacteria > Cyanobacteriota > Cyanobacteriia > Cyanobacteriales > Nostocaceae > Rivularia > Rivularia radiosa_A. Next base: position 6,473 of record NZ_JADEWL010000178.1, on the reverse strand, counting down.
AAAAAAATACGTGTCAGTATATAATAATTGACAAGCATTTCAATTCACCACCTGACTACCGTGACTGCGTGGGTCTTCATTACTACCCGTTGTGGCTTCGGTTGTAGAAAATTGCGAAACTCGACCATTAGCTTGAATATAAGGTAAAGGAGAACCCGCAATCAAGGCTTCTAGGTTACTTCCCATTATTGTACGGGGTTGGTCGCCTATAGTTTCTGCTTGAATTTGGGCATTTTTATCTAAAAACACAAAATGCGGAATCCCATCTACTCGATATTGCAGCATTTCTGGTAGCCACTTACTGTTATCCACATTCAGCATCACAAAATTTATTTTATCGGCATATTCTATTTCCAGTGTGGCAATATCCGGTGCCATCTTTTGGCAGACAGTACACCAATTAGCGTAAAATTCTATTAAAGTTGGTTTTCCATTGCTCATCGCAACTTCCAAGGGTGTGGAATTTTCATCTAACTCACTTAAAGAAACCGAGCTATTTTCGCTTTGCAGTCCTAAAAACAAAGCTACTGACAAAACTACAGCTACCATTACAATCAAAAAATTTCGGAGTCGCACTCCAAAACTCGATTCTGGCTTCGACTGGGAATCTAAGGACGAATCCTTACTCATAATCAAGGTTTATAAAAACTTAACAAATCATTTCATCCACCAGTTTAACGCTCTACTTCCATTTATTAGACTTGTTTCAAAAATAAAAACATTAGACGGGAATAGGGAAGAAGGAGAATTTCGGTAAAAGTTTAATCTAAAATCTAAAATCTAAAATCTAAAATCTAAAATGAAAAAACGAGTTACCATTACCTTTCCCAAGCGTACAGTTCAAATGCCTGTTACCTACCGACTGGCTAAGGATTTTAATGTTGCTGCCAATATTATCCGCGCTGCTGTTGCTCCCAATCAAATTGGTAAACTGGTTGTCGAATTATCTGGAGATATTGACCAATTGGATGCAGCGATAGAATGGATGCGAAACCAGAGTATCACTGTTTCCCATAGTTTAGGAGAAATTGTCATTGATGAAGAAGCCTGCGTTCATTGCGGATTGTGTACTGGAGTTTGTCCGACACAAGCACTTACTCTTAATCCCCAAAGCTTTAAGCTCAACTTTACTCGCTCTCGCTGTATTGTTTGCGAACAGTGTATTCCTACTTGTCCAGTGAATGCGATTTCCACCAATTTATAATTGATAATTAGGTCGGTGTTGAAGTATTAAAAAATACTCAGTCAGCTTTCTGGTTGGGAGCATCCCAACTTTTTTAAAAACCAAACAAAAGCTTTTGTTAAACCTCTCAATCCCTTTGCGTTTAATTTGCCTTTAAAAGCAAAATCATACATTTAACATACTCAGGATAAAAATAGAATTTAAATACATCACTAAATAAAAGTTTAATCTCAATAATTTAATTATTTCATCAAAAATACTCTAAAATAATCTTTCTTAAGACTGATATTAAATAAAAAAATATCAAGGCTGCTAGATATACTCAAAACCGATGCTAGGATTCAATAATCCTCCAAGGTCACACTAGTATTATCGTTTGAATTGTTATGACATTAGCGACAAAATCTACAGTACAAACTTTAGCCGACTACACTTACAGTGCGGTTGAAAAACACTTTAAGAAAACTTGGAAATGGGAGAAATCCGTAAAAAATGACCAAGATATCGAAGCTTTACACCAAATGCGAGTCGGTATGCGTCGTTTACGTACTACTGTAACTAGCTTTAATTCTATCGTCAAGTTTCCTAAATCAGCGAACGACAAAAACATTGGTAAAATTGCTCGCTGTCTTGGTTCCTTAAGAGATTTGGATGTATTAAAAGAAACTTTCAAAACTACATATCAACCACAATTACCCAAAAAAGAAAAGGTAATTTTAGATGATGTTATTGACACATTGGATAAACAACGTGCAGATGCAGTAATCGATGTCAAGACATTATTTAAAAGCGAGCGTTACAAATCTTTGAAAACGGCATTAAAAGAATGGTTGGAGAAGCCAAGTTATCAACCATTAGCGAATTTAACACTTGAACAAGCTTTACCGGATTTACTTCTACCGCAAGTTAGTTGCTTTTTTCTACATCCGGGTTGGTTAATTGGAACTGAAGTAGAAGACAATAGAGTTGTTGTTTCTAGAGATTTTGATGAGAAAAAAGTAGATAAAGAATTGTTAACAAAAGGAGAAGACCTACACGATTTACGTAAATCTGGGAAAAAGCTGCGCTATCAGATGGAATTGTTTACCGATTTATATGGTCAAGAATACGCAAATCATCTCGAACAAGTCAAAAATATTCAAGAAGTTTTAGGTTCTATGCAAGATAGCGCTGTTTTAGATGAGTGGTTACAAGATGTGTTGGAATCAAAAATTAGTAAGGAGCTTCCCACTCTAGCAAGTTTACTCACCAAAAATCGTTACGATTTATGGCAACAATGGCAATCTTTACAGGAAGAATATCTCAAACTTGAGACAAGACTTGAGTTTCACTTAATAATTCTTAACCCTGATGTGAAACGGGCATGGGGAGATAGGGAAGCAAGAGGACAAACTGAAGAAAAAATTTTGATAGATAATAATAGATAATAATAGATTGGCTCTACATCATCTGATAGTTATCGGGGTGGGTTTCCATCCCGGTTCACCATTAATGAAATAAAAGTAATTACAACCCGCTCCTAGTCATGGAACGGGGTTTTTAACTATTGTTGATTTAACTTGCAAAAAGGGCGACCGATGGGGTTCGAACCCACGAATGGAGGTACCACAAACCTCTGCCTTAACCACTTGGCTACGATCGCCATGTTTATGTTCTTAAATAATATAACAAATTTAGAATGAATTGATCAAGCATTTTTTTGGAACGGACTCAGATAATCTAGAGTCTAATAATCAAATAGTTAATTATTATATCAGGAGAGAATGAAAATTGTAAGTATTGTTACATATGCCGGAGTCGCTGCACTAATCGCATTAGGTGTAGTAATGGCAAGTACAAATCCATCACGAACCGAGTATGAAGAATACGCGGCTCAGCGGTTAAATGAGTATATAAAAGAAGAAGGCTGTAGTAAAACTCCGAAGCTATTAGATAATTTAATCAAATTCAACTGTGCAAATTTGATCGATTCATTGAATCCACAAATTAAGCAGATAATTAATGCATCTACCCAACAACGTGATTATTTACTATTTAGCATTTACGAGACAGATTTACAAATAAACTCTCTTATACCTTCATATAAATTTGAGACTGTAGGGGCTTTGGATAATTTCTTTACTTATAAAGCGGAAAAAGAATAATTGTAAATGCTTGTTAATTTGTAGATTTGGAATGCAAAATCCACATGAGACGTAAAATTTTACGTCTCTACATTATTTAATCGCAATAGTTCTCCAAACCGTTGATTAAACCCAGCAATTCCCTGCAAACCACCCGTGTGAATTACCACAATCGTACTACCATCTTCAAATCTACCTTTTTTGATTTCATCCCATACCCCATAAAATAGTTTTCCAGTATAAATAGGGTCAATTTGGATACGAAATTTTTCGTAAAAATCGTTAATAAAATTTATTAATTGATGATTCCATTTTGTATAACCACCAAAATGTTCATCGCTGATTAACTGCCAATTATCGTACTTTTTTCCCACAGATTCCCATATCAAACGATTAATTTCATCCTTAAGAAAATCACCCTTGAGTGCCGGGAAAACTTTTAAAACAGACATTCGGGCTAAACCCGTGACTAAACCCGCAGCAGTACCACCAGTACCGCAACTCACACAAAAATAATCTGGTAATTTGCCGTCTAGTTGTTCCCTTACCTCTGTAACTATTTCGGCACAACCTTTAACCGCTAAAGCATTGCTTCCACCTTCGGGTATTACATAACATTGTCCTAGTTCTAGTTGTAACCTTGTTGCTAATTCTGCTTTCTCTGCTCGGTATGTTTGTCTATCAACAGATATCAACTGCATCCCCTGTTGTTGAGCTAAAGATAAAGTTGGATTTAACGGCTTGATTAATTCTCCTCGAATCACACCAAAGGTTTCAAAACCAAACATTTTACCAGCTGCTGCCGTTGCTGCAATATGATTGGAATAAGCACCACCAAAAGTGAGTAAGCGTGTTTGTTGTTGCTCTTGTGCTGCTTGCAGATTGTATTTTAATTTCCGCCATTTATTACCAGAAATCTGTGGATGAATTAAATCATCCCGTTTGATAAATAAACGTATTCCGTGCTTTGCTAATAGTTCATCTTGAATAAATTGTAATGGGCTTGGTTGATTGAGCATGATTTTATAAACAGCATTTATTGCAGCACCTTAAAGTTTAAAAAACCTATCTAAAAAAACGAGCAACTTCAAAAAAATCTATCTTAAAAAAAACAAACAACTTCAAAAAAAGCCAGCAAGATGGAACAAAAGCGAGCAAGATGCATGTCCTTGCGGACACGCTGAGCCGCACGCTTTCGCGTGAACGCTAACCCACTACCTAACTCCGGTGGTACTAACTCCTAACTCATAACTCCTCACTCCTAACTCCTAATAACTCCTAACTCCGGTGGTACTAACTCCTCACTCCTCACTCCTAACTCTTAAAAATCTTCTGTCGCAAACGACTAACAAAAAGATTCACTTCCGGTAACTTCATCATCGAAGCAACAACCCCGAAAATTGCTAATCCCACAAAACCAGATATTGATAATTGTAAAAGCTCAATTAACAAATTTCCCGAACTGAAAAACTGTTCCATAGCTTGAGAAGTTGCATAACTAGCGACACCAGCTAACATACTACCTGCGGCTAAACCTAATATTGGTAAACCCCATTCCACAAGAGGTAAACCATTTAATTTACTGTTAAGTAGGAATAACAACATTAATATTGAACTGCAATTAACCCCTACTGTTGCTAATACTAAACCCGGTGCGCCTAAATCAAAAACTCTAATAAATAGAAAGTCTAATAAAGCATTGAGAAAAATGTTGATCATACTGATGCGAAATGGTGTGTCTCCATCACCCAAAGCGTAAAATACTCGCACCAAAACATCACGTCCTAAATAGACAAACATTCCGATACCATTAACAACTAATAAAGAAGCAACCAAAGCTGAATTTTCGGCATTAAAAGCACCGCGTTGATAGACTATCTTAACAATTGGATTTGCTAAAGCCACCATTAAAGCACCCAAAGGTAGCATTGTAAAAGCTGAAAGCAACAATCCTTGACGGATGCGTAATTTTAAATCTCCCCAATTTTGTGGATCTGCAAGTCGAGCAAACATCGGTAATAAGGGAACCAGAATTACTCCAGAAATAATTCCCAAAGGAGTTTGTACTAATAATCCAGCGTTGGCTAAAGCAGGTGCAACCTCAGTACTAATAAATGAAGCGAAAAATAAATCGGTGTAAAGGTTAATTTGCAGCATCCCAGAAGAAAAAGTTGCAGGCCCCATAATTTTCAGGATTTCCTTTACTCCCGGTTGATTAAAATCGAATCTCAAGCGAATTCTACCCATACCGGCTTTGGTTTGCGCTGCTAACTGCACAAACCACTGCAAAAGCGCTCCCGCTAAAGTTCCCCCTGCTAAGACAGTTCCCCCCAACATTGCGTATTCTGGGGTACTAATTTTGCTACCAACTTGTAGATAAAGAATACCCACAGCAATAACAACCGCAACACTGGAAAACAAAGGACTAATTGAAGGTAGCCAAAACACATTAGCAGCATTCAGAACCCCGAAACCAATACCAATTAAACCTGCTAAAACCGCCATGGGAGCCATTACTCGCAATTGACGAATCGCAATTTCTCGAACTAGTTCCTTTCCCGGCTCCTGTAATCCAGGTGCAAAAATATCAATACATAGAGGTGCAGCTAATACCAAAACAATTGAGACAGCAATCAGTATTCCACCAATCAGCGTCATAATCGTTTCTACCAAAGGAGCTGCCTCTTCCTTTTCACGTTTAGCTAAAACACTAACCACTGCACTGTAAAAAGGACCATTAATACCACCGAGTAATATCAGTAAAAACCCAGGTATTGTATAAGCGTATTGAAAACCTGCAAAAGCAGGACCCAAGCCAAAAGCGGCAGACATAACCAACTGCCGCACCAAACCAAATACTTTGCTAATTAAAGTGGCAACGGCGACAATACCAGCAATACCAGCAAACGAACGAGACGGTTTATCCTGTTGTTTCGTCACAAATAGTACCCGAAAACTCTCCAAGGTCAGATATCTGAAAATATTTAACCTGAATTTGGGTTATATGTCAGGTAAATTTTGACAAATAAACTTAAAGGTTAAAGGTGAGGAGGGAGGAGTTAGTACCACCGGAGTGAGGAGTGAGGAGTTAGGAGTGAGGAGTGAGGAGTTAGTACCACCGGAGTTAGTACCACCGGAGTGAGGAGTTAGGAGTTAGGAGGTAGGAG
>NZ_JADEWL010000177.1 GCF_015207665.1 Plectonema cf. radiosum LEGE 06105 | reverse complement strand
GAGATGGGGGGATGGGGAGATGGGGAGAAAAAACTTTGTGTAGCACATGATTTTATACGAGTATATTTGTGTTTTATTTGTGTTTTAATGACAACATTCGCGGAACCTCAGTAACGCTAAGACACTCATAAAAATACATCGAATCACCGTTACTAGAATGTCTACAAAGTCTTCTCTAAGTTTATTACTACTATTTCTCGGCGTTCAAATTGGTGTTAATCAGCAAGCAGCAATTGCACAAACAAAGCCAGGAGTTGTAATCCCAACAACTCCTCGAACTATACCTGTAACTCCTCGAAATATTCCCACAACTCCGGGAAACAGATTTTGTGCGTCTCAATTAAATTCGGCGATGGATACTGTGACAAATCGTTCCGAATTTAACAGAACTCATTGGGGTATTTTGGTACAAAATCTGGATTCACCACAAATACTTTACAGCCAAAATGCTAATAAATACTTTACTCCGGCTTCTGTTACTAAATTGATGACAACAGCCGCTGCATTACAAACACTTAGTCCCAATTATCGGATTCGGACTTCCGTATACGGTGACGGTAATGGTGTTGTCCAAGTGGTAGGTAGAGGAGATCCTAGTTTAAAAAACGAACAACTTGCATTATTAGCAAAACAGTTGCGACAAAAAGGCGTGCGTCGAATTAATCAGTTAATAGTTAATGATAGTTATTTTAAAGGTGAAGCTGTCGAACCGAGTTGGATGTGGGAAGATGTCCAATTTTATTACGGCGCACCAGTTAACAGTTTGATGTTAAATGAAAATGCTGCTGTTTTTAGATTATTTCCTCAAAAACCTGGTAGACCTTTATTATTTAAATGGGATAATCCAATAGACGCATCTGAGTGGAAAATTGTCAATCAAACGGTGACAGCAGCGAAAGGTGAAAAAGGTTATATCGAAATTCAACGGGATTTAAAAGGACAAACTTTGTATTTAAAAGGACAACTTGCGGAAGATTCCAGTCCCGATGTCACTGCGATCGCAGTTTTTGATCCGATACAGAATTTCTTACAACATTTCCGTCAAAGTTTAGCAAAGGAAGGAATTTCTGTGGCAAAATCTTACCAGGGAAGTGTTAATAATGTTCGTGAGTTAGCAGCAGTAGAATCTCCACCAATATCCGAGTTGATTAAAGAGACGAATATTAATAGTAATAATTTGTATGCAGAAGCTTTGTTGAAAGCCTTAGCTGTTAAAAAGCCCTTAACGAACAATCAAACTACTGTGCAAGCGGGTTTAGAAGTGATGAAAACCAGCTTATCTAGCATCGGAGTTGACTCCACAACTTATAAAGTAGTAGATGGTTCGGGTTTATCTCGCAAAGATTTAATTAGTCCTCAAGCTTTGGTGCAGACATTGCAGGGCATGGCTAAATCTCCCTACGCTGGAATTTTCCGTGCTTCTCTACCAGTTGCAGGTAAAAATGGTACTTTAAAAAATCGTTTTAGTAATATACCCGATTTGGATTTGCAAGCTAAAACCGGAACTATGACAGGTGTTGTCACCCTTGCTGGTTATGTTAACGCACCGAATTATGGTCCGATGGTATTTAGTATTATGGTGAATCAAACCGAACAGCCCATTAGAACCGTGAGAAATGCAATTGATGAGATTGTAGTGCATTTGAGTCAGTTGCAAAAGTGTTGATACTGGCTTTGATTGCGATCGTCTTGATTGCGATCGCGTAGTGCAAGCGAAGCTATCGCAAAACTTCCCTAAAGTATTATAATATATGTACATAAAGCTGTACATAAACGATGTTTTCTTACGAAATCACATCTCCACCGGATGCTAGAAATAACTTCTTTAAACTGTTAGATTGGCGTTGTACAAAATAATCAGATATATATTCATTCATTAAATGCATAACATAACTACAGTTACTGCACTATTTATACAAGAGATTTTCAAAAGGATAATTTTCTTTCCAACGATAAGTATTAAAGTCCCGTTGATCTACTGAAAAAATGCGCCCATGTCCTAGATGCTCTGCCAAAATTATCAGTGAAGCATCAGCTAAATCCATTGGTAAATCTGCATATTTTTCCATCAGTTGAGCTATCTTTAATCCATGTTCTGGTTCTAAATTAAAAACTGTGAATAATCCTTGATTGAGGCTATTAATAAAAGCTAATTGAGTCTTAACTCCTTTGCGAGTTAGCAATAAATAACAGGTTTCTGTAATTACACACCAGGTAGTAATCAAGGGTTCGTTGTATTTTTTGAGAGCTTGTTTAGCTACTTCGTGGTAGGTATCTTTTTTATCTACAAGAGCTAACCAAAACCCTGTATCAACTATGACCATACTTATCGTTTAACCCTTCACTAAGAACTTGTTTATAAGTTGTGGATAAATTTTCCTCGATTGAAACACAACCAATTAAGCCAATATCATCAAATTTTTCATAAAGAGTTTTTTCTTGAGATTGATTGTCGGATATTGGTTTTGGATAACGTTTTTTGAGGATTTCAATAAAGTCTATTAGTAAGCTTTGGGCTTCTTCTGGTAAGTCTTGAATCTCCTGTTGTATTTTTTCTAGTTTAAGCATAAGTATCTTTGGGAGTTATGGGGGAAAATGTTCGCATCAAATACTATCTTAATACGAGGTGTTTTCACCTGGCATAAGTGGGAGTAGGGATTACCCGTGAGCGATCGCACTTATATTTGTACGAGGCTCCACCTCGCTCGATCAGCCCAAGTGATTACTACGCTACAACAAGCTATTAGCCGTACTCAGAATCCGTTACGTCCGGCAGTATTGAGTATCGGACAGATTAATGGTGGTAGAGCTTCTAATATCATCGCCGATTCTGTACGCTTATCAGGAACGGTGAGTTCTTTGCATTATAATATATGTACATAAAGCTGTACATAAACGATGTTTTCTTACGAAATCACATCTCCAACGGATGCTAGAAACAACTTCTTTAAGCTGTTAGACTTAGTTGTACAAAATAATCAGGTATATATCATCAATCGTCGTGATGGTGAGAATGTTGCTTTGATTACAGAATCGGATTTGAGAAGTTTGGTTGAGACGGTTTATCTATTGAAAACTCCTGCAAATGCAAATCGTTTACTTGATGCAATTGAGGAATCTAAAACTGGAAATATTAAATCTCAAACAATTGAAGAGCTTCAACAGGAGTTAGGGATTGAGCAAGAAAAAGAAGAATAAAACTGAAGCCGATCAAGTAGAACCAGTTATTATTAATCGTAGTCCTGGTTTTAGTTCTAAATTTAAAGAAGATTTAGCTTGGTGGTTCAAGCAAAATTTTAAAATTGCATTAAAAATTCTAGATTTAGTTACTGCTGTAATGAAAAATCCATTCGAGGGAATTGGGAAACCAGAACCGTTAAAATATATGGATGCCGATATTTGGTCTAGACGTATTGATTTAGAGCATCGGCTCGTTTATCGTGTTGGAAATACTCAGATTGATTTCCTGGCTTGTCGATATCATTATGAGTAATAATTTTATTCAACACCTTTAAAAATCAAAATTCAAAACATTATGTACCCTACACTATTAAATATAAATGGTTAAACCTAAAAATAATGTATATCGCGGACACCCGATAGAAAGAGTCGGACATGGTAAACGAGCGGTATTTCAAACAGTTATTAATGAAAAAGAATGGTCTGCTGTAACTGAGAAAGAAGTAAAAACAGCAATTGATGTTTGGATTGATGAGGGAGTAGAACCCGAACCATTAGAATAAATGCCCAAAATAACCGAAAATAATCATCATACTATTGATGAGTAAAAAATCTATGCCCCGTTTAATTGCGTTCGCGTTCGTAATCTTACTGAACTTGACTGTTAATTTAATCTTCCCCGCTACCAGTTGGGCAGCTTCTTCTAATTTGGGTGTTAGTGACAATCATCTTGCTGCTTGTCCAACTTCCCCGAATTGTGTTGTCAGTCAAAATGCAGACAGCAAACACGCTATTGATCCAATACCCTATCATGTAAACCGGGATACAGCAAAATCAACCCTACTCAAAGTTCTTACGGTTGTTCCCCGTACCGAAGTTGTAGAAAATACAGATAATTATATTCATGCTCTTTCTAAAAGCAGAATTTTCAAATTCACTGATGATGTGGAATTTTATTTTCCTATCGATGAAAAGGTAATTCATATCCGTTCTGCATCTCGTGTCGGAGACTCAGACTTGGGAGTTAATCGCAGAAGGATGGAACAAATTCGTCTGGCTATGCAAGATTTGAATGTTTAACTAAATTGTTCGTTTAAATCAAAATACGCGGAGACGTTGCAATGCAACGTCTCTACATTATTGATCTGTTTTACTATTAATAATTATTCTCTGTGACTTAAATAACAATGACAATCCGGTTTTTCAATCAAAGAACCTACTAAAGCATTTAAAGCCACGGCTGCTAACAATCCACCACCAAGGGTTCCAATTGTGGTAATATATTCTACTCTCGAATGCATTAAGCGCCGTTTGGCTGCTGGAGCGTGATTAAAACCGATGGGCATTCCTATAATTAAGGATGGTTTTAATTGCTCTTGCTCTATAAGTTCCAAGGCTGATATTAACACCGATGGTGCATAACCAATAACTAGAATACAACCCGGAGTTAACCGTTTTAACTTCTCAAACCATTGCTTATCTTGCCAAAACTTTCTTTCTGCTTCATCAACGCTGTGGATGTGGGGGTCATCAATTAAAATGTTGACTTTTGCTCCTAAATGCGCTATGCGTGTATGGTCAAGTGCAGCGACAACCGGAGAAACATCAGCGACGATTTCACAATCAGCTTTGAGGTTGTGTCTTGCCGAAACTATGGCATCTTTACTTAATTTAACAAAGTTAACCAAACTGACATCACCACAAGCAAACACCAGTTTGGAGAGTAAATCCCGTTCAATTTCGTTTTTCTTTGATAAATCCGGTAATATTTTTTGTAATGACTCGCTAATATCTTCAGGTTGGACATTACAAGTCGCATCTAAACCATGCCAAAGTTGTTCTAAATTTTGTAATCCAAAAGCTGATTCTATTTCTACTTTTTTTAATTGTTCTAATGCTTGTAATTGATTAGCTTGACAACCTTTATCTCTTTCTAAAAATTCTTCTAAAGCCGATGCTGTTTGTCGTAACCGCGCTAACTGTTCCGTAACCGAATTATATTGTTGTTGTAACTGGGAAGCCAAAGCATCGAAACTCATCACCTCCGGAGAATTCAAAAATTCACGAATGTGTTCTAGTTGAAAACCCTGAGATTTCAACGCCAAAATTCGCCGCAACTGCTGCACATCGGCATCAGTATACAGACGATAATTGCCAGAGGAACGTGTTGCTTCTGGTAGTAACCCCAACTGGTGATAATGCCTAACCATCCTCGGAGTTAAACCACCGCCAACCTCTTGAGTAAGTTGTTTGATTGTTAGGTGTTTGCTGGTCATTTCTGTATTTTAACGGAAATGAAGCATTGGTAACAGTTGACAGTGGACAGTGGACAGTGGACAGTTAATTTGTCCCCTTGTCCCCTTGTCCCATTACCAATTACCAATTACCCATTACCCATTAATGATGATGATGGTGATGAGCAACAGCTTGTGAAGGATTAACTGTTGCTGCTTCTGCTGAGAGCAAATCTTGGATATGAGAATTTGCCCATTCAGCAGCCATAATCATAAATTCATGATGGTCGTTGACACAAGCCATTTGAATGCAGTTGAGATTTTTATGCTTTTTCTCAAGGTTATGAATAATGTGATGTACATCTAAGAGAGTTTCGTGATTTTCGGTGGCAAAGCCGATAGGCATAAATACTAATGCTTTTGCACCAATTTGAATCAAATTTTTAGCCGCTTGCTCTGCGTTGGGTTGAGTCCATTCAATCAAAGGTGTATCGTGATTGAGCCAACCTACGGAGATTAAAGGATAACGGTTGATTAATTCTTCGCGTACTAAATCGTAAAGTATCTGAGATTCGGTAATTCCGGAAGTGAATCCTTTGGCTTTGTGGGGACAACCATGATTCATCAACACGATACCAATTTCTGAGGGTAGATAAGCGTTAGCTAATTCAGCGGATATCTTTTCTTCTACAAGTCTTGCCATTAACTTGACGTATTTGGGTTCGTTGTAGAAAGAAGGAATGTAGCGCTGTGCTTTTACCCAATGCTCATTACCATTAGATGTCTCGGATAAAGCATTGTTAACTTGCTCTAGAGCGATTCCGCTGGTAAAGATAGAATCGACTACTAGTAAAGGATAAATCAGCAGTTTATCAAAACCTTGATTGTGTATTTCTGCTAAAACTTGATTGGGAAGGTGGGGAGCGCAGAAGTTGAAAGCTTTGAAAACTTGTATTTTATCGCCCCATTTTTCCTGTAATTGTTGTTCAATCCCAGCTCGTTGCTTTTCAAAGATGGCGTTATGGGGTGAAATAAAATTATCATGTGTATGTCCCCATTCGTGAAGGTCAAATAACGCTAGCATTTTTGCTAGAGGTGGGTAAATCCAGGTTGGTACTGGTGCAAACTTTGCTGTAAGTAGATTCAAAGCTTGTTCGTTATAATTGGCAAAATCTTCGTAGCTTTCTACTTCACCGTAACCCATAAGCAGTACAGCAACTCGATTTTGTCCTTGTAGATGCGAGCTTGTGTATTCGACTTTTTCTGGTGTAGATACCACAGTTAATTCCTCTAATGCAACGAGCTTGTTCAGCGTTTTATTTTTCCAGTATAGGTAATTATCCCCTGCTAGGGGATGGGATATTAAATATATTTAAGATTATTTAGAATTATTTAGAAATTTATTTAGATTTTCTGATGCTCAAAGAAGACTATCCGTTTTTCGTCGCTCCGATAAAATATAAAGATAATCAAAAATAATGCTGTTTAGTAAATCGTAAATGCTTGTTTTCTAAGTATATTTCGATTCAAAGTTATATTATTGACTATTTAAACGGTTGATTTGTCAATTAGTTAGCTAAAAATCGATGAGCGTAATTATTTGTCCTGGTATTCACGAATCAAGCTTGACACAAAGCTTTGTTAAAGATTTATTAGAAGTAGTTTATAATAGCTCAGACCATGTAAATTCAGTAAATATACTGGAAGTTCCCGCAAATAATCTATCTGCTTTATCGGGATTTCATATTTGGCAGTTTTTACACGAAAATTTGCTAGATGAGCTAGAATCACCTGTTGTGTTGATCGGCTTTAGTGCTGGTGTTGTAGGAGCGATCGCGGCTGCTAATTTTTGGCAGATTATTGGAGGTAATGTGAAAGCTTTTATTGCTATAGATGGATGGATGGTACCTATGATTGGTAATTTTCCTATCTATCGGATGAGTCATGATTACTTCACTCACTGGAGTTCTTGTTTACTTGGTAGCGGCGATAATAACTTTTATGCACAACCAGTTGTAGATCACTTAGAAATATGGCGATCGCCGTCAACTGTCGAAGGATATTGGGTAAATTCAAAGAACGAAAATACCTTGATATCCCTTACAGCAGCGGAATTTATCAAAAATATTATTTAAATGTAATGAAAAAATTAATCCGGAAAAGATTGAAGAAGAAAGGGAGGAAGATTTAAGAGTGAGGAGTGAGGAGTGAGGAGTGAGGAATAACGCAGTCATTAACCCCCATCTAACGAATGTTTCCAACTGAACCTGCTGCTGTGAATAAAGGATTTGGTGCGGTACTCAAAAACCGTAATTTTATGCTTGTCTGGATAGGACAAATTATATGCCAGCTAGCAGACAAAATCTTTTTTGTATTGACAATTGCACTGCTCGAAAAGTACCCCCTTGCAGTAGGATTAGTTGAAGATGGTAGACGTGCGGATTTGTTCCTAGCGTTTACCTTACCGGCGATTCTACTCGGCTCGCTTGGAGGTATAATAGTTGACCGCTTTCCGAAAAAGCCGATTATGATTGGTTCGGATTTAATGCGGGGACTTTTGACTATCGCAATTCCATTTTTACCAAGAGAATTTTTGATTTTGTTAGCAATCACTTTTGCTAACTCGGTAATTGTGCAATTTTTCGCACCAGCAGAGCAAGCTTCTATCCCTATTTTGGTGAAGCGAGAAAATTTGATGGCTGCCAATGCACTATTTACAAGTACCATGATGGGTGCTATAATAATTGGTTTTGCGGTAGGCGACCCATTATTAAGTTTGGGTAAAAGCTGGCTGGGGGAAGAATACGGACAAGAGTTGATTGTCGGTGGATTATATCTAATTTCTTCGCTGATTAAGGTACCTGTAAAGTTAAAAAGACAGAAGTCTACTGTTGAAAGAGAAAAAGTTAACCCATTAAAAGAATTTAAAGATTGTTTGCGTTATTTGAAGAGAAAGCGCTTAATCATGAATGCGATGGTGCAGTTGACAGCTTTGTATTGCGTTTTTGCTGCCTTAGTTGCATTATCGATTAGATTGGCGCAAAAATTCGGTTTAGAAGAAAAACAATTTGGTTTTTTCCTGGCAGCAGCAGGTGTAGGAATGGTCTTAGGTGCGGGTATTTTAGGTCATTGGGGTGATAAATTCCATCACAAACCTTTACCTTTATTAGGCTTTTTAAGTATGGCTTTTGTGTTGGCCGTATTTACATTTATTGATAATTTGCCCTTAGCTTTAGCGCTGAGTGTTTTATTAGGTCTTGGTGCAGCCTTAATTGCCGTACCGATGCAAACATTAATTCAGCAGCAAACACCTCCAGATATGCACGGTAAGATGTTCGGGTTCCAAAATCATGCTGTAAATATTGCTTTAACAGCACCACTTCTAATTACCGAAAGATTGACAAATTATTTCGGTTTGCGATATGTACTTTTAGCAATCAGTATTATAGTTACTACTATTGGTATTTGGGCTTGGCATAGTACTCGTAAAGTTTTGAGAGATGTAATTTAATTTGGAAATGTGGTAATTAATATATACAAGTAAAATTTGCAACACTTAGCCAATGCCAGAAACAATTGAAACTCCCAAAAAAATCTGGATTATTACCGAAGACACATCAATACCTATTCAAGATGATAACCAAGGTAGTCGTGATGGAAGTCGCGATATTGGAGGAATAATTGGTCGAGGAAGAAAAGAAATCGCTATTACTCAAAGAAAACCTGTAGAGGTAGCGAGGCTTAAAGAAGAGATGAAGGGCTTTTTGCAAGCGATGAGAGAAATGCTTGATGACGCAGATGAGCCTAGTTCCAAAATGCAGCTTGATGAAGTCGAGTTATCCGTGGAAATTAATGGGGAAGGACAAATTAGCTTGCTGGGAATTGGTGGTGGTAAAGCTGGAGGTAAAGGTGCAATGACTTTTAAATTCAAGCGGAAATAGTAAACACTGACAATTGAAACCTGTGTAGAGACGTTACACTGTAACGTCTCAAAATCTAAATTCATACCCGGAGGAAGCAACGCCGAAAAAATTGGGCGATCGCGATGCCTATCAATTCAACGAACTGGATTTCAAAACCTGCTTCAATGTTTGCAATAGTTCATGTTCGTTATAAGGTTTTGATAAATAGACTTTTGCACCCAACTGAATTGCTAGTTGACGATATTTATCGCTGGTGCGGGAACTGAGCATAATCACGGGAATTTGCTGTAGATGAGTGTGAGATTTTAGCCGGATTAGGAAGTTATAGCCGTCAAGGCGAGGCATTTCAATGTCACAAATTATGCCCTGTACTTGCAAACCACTTTGCAGTTTGAAAAGTGCGTCTTGTCCATCTTTGGCTTGTTCTACAAAGTATCCGGCTTTTTCCAGGGTAAGCGCTAAAAAACGGCGCACGTTTATGGAATCATCTATGATTAATATGGAATTTTTCTGGTTTTTAGTTGATAGAAAAGGAGTAGAAGATTCAGTTTGAGATATGGGATTTATGGTATCTTTTTTGGCAATGAAATCTAACAATTTTGTGGGATTTACTAAAGGAGCTATTCGACCATTATTCAAGATTGTACAGTTATTAAAGTAGTCGGGTAAAGGGATGCTACCTTCTACACGACGCAAGGAAACTTCTTGTTCATCCCAACAGCGGTCTGCTTGGATAGCAATTAGTTTATTATCTGTATTAATAATTAATACAATTTTTTCTTCTAATCTTGGTGGATTTTCTACTATGAATGATGTGGAATGAATATTATTTAGTTTGCTATTTAATTTGTGATTTAATTCTAAATATTGGCTGATATTAATTAATTCTACTAGAGAATCTCGCCAATTAATTACTTTACCATTTTGAGCGGCTAGAATCTGTTTATCTTCTAACAAACATATTTCCTGTATTGTATCGGTGGGGAAAGCTAAAGCTATTCCGCTGCTTTCTATCAATACTATTCGGGCTACAGAGAGAGTAAAAGGTAACGACAGGGTGAACGTAGTTCCTTTCCCGGATATAGAATCAACTGTAATTTCTCCATCAATTAATTTGAGATTGTTACATACAATATCCATTCCGACACCGCGACCGGATAATGTGGTAACTTGTTCTGAGGTACTAAATCCAGGTTCAAAAATCAGACTTAATAAATCCTCATCGCTAGCATTCGCTAACATTTGTGTATCCAAACCCATACTTTCAGCACGGGTGCGAATTTTTTCTCTTTGGATGCCGCGTCCGTCATCGTGTATGGTGATGATAGTGCGATCGCCATGATGAACGGTTTTAATTTCAATTAATCCTTGTTCGGGTTTACCTGCGGCAATTCTGGTTTGAGCATCTTCAATTCCGTGATCGAAAGCGTTTCGGAGCAGATGCATCAAAGGTTCGTTTAAAGCTTCTAAAATACCCCGTTCGATTAAGATATCTGCACCTGCGATTTGTAAATTAACTTTTTTACCGTATTCCTGACTTAAATTGTGCAAAGCTCTGGGTAAACGTTCCATAATATCGGAAAGTGGACGCATCCGAACTTTAGTTAAGGAATTTTGCAGTTTTCGAGATGTTTTATTGAGTAAACGGTTAACTTGGTCAGTATCTTCTAAGTTAACAGTAATATCGCCGGTAATTTCTTGAATTTTAACTATATTTTCTGTGACTGTTTGAGACAGTATATGTAGTTCACTATAACGCTCTAATTGTAAGGTATCAAACTTATAAGTATTTTCCCATTGCCAATCTTTTTCTAGTTGGGAATATTTGGGTTTTAAGGTAGATAATTGTAGAGAAAATTTCTCGTAAGATAAGCGTAATTCTTGATTTTCGCGTTCGAGATTTTTGACGCGAATATTCAGATTACGAATTAATTTACTGACTCTTTCTAACTGTAATCTTACAGTATTGCGTCCAATTGTGAGTTCTCCAAATAAATCGTTGATTTGCTCAAGTTCTCTACTGGGTACTCTAACTGTAGGTTCTTGCTTTTCTGCTTTTGTGATGTTTGTAAATTCTGGAAATGATTCTCCATTTTCTTCTAAAGTTGGAGTATTATTAACTAAATTTAATTCTGGACTAACTATAAAACGATAGTAATCATCGGCTTTATTTTTATTAATTGCCGTGGGTAAATCATCTAATTGACCTGCAATTAATAAAATTTGCGTATTGCGCCACGATTGTAATCCTAATTGAGCAATTTCTTCAACTTCGGCATCAGAAACAGCAGTAGATAAATGTTGAATTATCGACTCACAAAGTTGGACAAAAGCGGGAATTTGTAACATTTCCCCTAATCCACCCAACTGTGATGACATCATTACCATTTCTTCTCGTAAAATAGAAGATTTTTCTTCCTTTAGTAATGATTCTAAACGCTGTAAATAATCTTCAACTTCGGTTTTAAATAATAAAGATATAATTTCTTGGGGATTATTTTCTGGAGAAAGAATTGTCATCGCGTCTTCGGGAATGGGTTCTCCTAAGATATCGCGTAATTCTGCAAATACTGGATAGCAAAAAGTCGTTATCCATTCTTCGTCAACATCATGACCTACTGAAATTGATTCTACTATTTGACGCAGCCAATCAATTGCAGATAATAGTAAACTTTGTAATGAATTATCGATTTCTAAGGAATTTTTATGAGTTTTTAAAACCTTGAAAGAATCTTCGAGCAAGTGGGATAAATCGCTCAAAGGACGAAATCCCATAATCCCCGCACCACCTTTAATTGAATGAGCGGCTCTTAATGCAGTATTGATTTTTTGTAAGTCAATTTTACGATTGGTTTTCGCTTCAACAATAACATTTTCTAGAGTATTAAGATGCTCGGTAGCTTCTTCTAGAAACTGCATTTTTATTTCTAATTCTTTTTGTAATGACATGGTGTGAAGGGATGGGGGGATGGGG
>NZ_JADEWL010000176.1 GCF_015207665.1 Plectonema cf. radiosum LEGE 06105 | reverse complement strand
TTTAACTCCTCACTCCTAACTCCTCACTCCTCACTCCTAACTCCTCACTCCTCACTCCTAACTCCTCACTCCTCACTCCTAACTCCTAACTCCTAACTATTCCCTAACCAAACGCAAAGTTATCCGCATTCAAGCTAGCTGCACCAATACCTTGTAATATCGCTAAATCGGAACCATTCGCAGCAATCAAGGTATTATCTTCCTGTTGAGTAATGCTCAAATCATCAAAGCCGATTCCTAAGCCAGCGATACCAAGCACATCTTCACCTAAAGTAAAGTCAGTTATGATATTCGCGGAGTCGGGAATTTCGGCAGTAGCAATCCAGAATTGGTCTGCACCAGCTCCACCAGTAATAATATTATCACCACCACTCATGGCAAAGAATTTGTCGTCACCTGCACCACCGATAAGGCGATCTCCGAAGGAGCGAGCGAAGCTATCGCCACTTCCGAGAATAAAAGTATCGTTACCGTTGCCACCGTAAATCCGGTTACTACCCGTGCTACTAATCGAAGCGTCAATTAAGTCATCGGAACTACCAGCAAAAATCAACCCATTACTACCTTCAACTTCGATAGTATCTCCTTCGAGGGAACCGAATACGGGTTGAGTAGTGGGTTGTTCTGGGACATTGCCCGGAGTTAAACTCACATTGAGGTCGTATTCACCGAAGAAAACGCCAATTTCGGGGAAAATCCAGCCGCTACCTCTGGTTAGATTATTGTCAACTAAGGGGTCATAGTCGCGGTTGCCAAGCTGGCTAATCCCCACATAGTAAGTACTACTTTCTGATGCGGTAAATTCAAGATAGGGATCGCGGCTAAATTCTTGACCGGGGGCTGCTGTGTTGTTGACGCTGGCTAACTCGTTACCGTCGGCATCAAATAACCGCAGTTCGGAGTCTAAACGTTGTTCAATTCCTGGAAATTTAGCTGACTCAAAAGGAATGGAGTCAACATCAATTTTAACTGTATCTCCTGCCTTCAAATTGAAGGAGTACAGATCAACATCTTCTGTTGGGTCTTTGATATCAGTGAAGAAATCTTCATTAGGTTCAAGAGAACTAAGCCTTGCCCTGACCGTAGCATTAGAATTTTCGGGATTAAGATTTAGGTCAACAGCTTGAGCAATCGTGTCATTAGAATCAGACTCTTCGGTTGGGGAAGGAACTTGTTCTGGAATATCTACCAGTGTAATTATTGCTTCACTCACATCAAATCTGGTTCGGTAACTTTCACCTTCAACCAAGGAGAACGTTGCTGTTCTAAGTCCTTCGACTTCACCATCTGACAACAGAGGTAGCTCAACTGTAGCGGTGGCATCAGTAATATTGAGCGAGAAACCCGTATCTGTGATTGCAGCAATTTCTCCTCCTGTTACGGTCAATGCATCGACATCAAACTCCGATAAGTTGGGAGCATCAACTGTTACCGTAACGCCCTCTGCCTCTGGAAATGCAGTCAGGTTGAAGGTCAATAGCCCTACTGCATTTTCCAATTCTACCAATACACCTGAATCGCTACTCAAGCTAACTTCTAGTAAGGAATCTGGGGTATCGGCAATGGTAAAATTGACTTCACTCGCATCACCATTAATTGTGTACAAAGGAGTTTCTTGCAGAGCAAAGCTGTAGCTTTGTAAACCTTCATCAAAGGGGTCTGCAAATACTGGTAGAGTAATAGATGCCTCTTGCTCAGTAATCTTGAAATAGAAACCAGTAACCCCTCCATTAGCAAGTGGGAAAACACCACCAGTGACCTGAGCATTTAACACGCCAAACTGTGGTAAAAGCCCTTCCGCCCCCTTGACATAAACTACTACGCCTTCTTCGGGAGGTGCTTCGCTAAGGCTAAAATTCAGCGTTGTTTCTGTTCCTTCAGATTCAATCAGCACGGTTTCGCTAATTGTCATACTCACGTCAGGAATGACGCTGGGTTCTGGAACTTGTTCTAAGCTGTCGTAAAAAGTGGTTGTAATTTGGCTATTACTGGGGCTAACACCATATCCTTCCCCTGCTTCTAGGAAAAAGGTTGCAGTTTCCGGACTATCTACTTCATTTTCGAGTGAGCCATCGTAGTATCTATTCTTAGCATTAAATGCTACATAAGTAGCAGCTTCAAAGATTCTTAGTTGAAATCCTGTTTCGATACCAGAATCATCAGTAACTACATCAATGAGCTCAGCACCTGGCGAGAAAGGTGTAGTGAACAAGGAGTTCTCTGAGAAATAATCTCGCAAATAGATATCACTGTTGACAGTAACAACTATTCCCTCTTCTGGAATTTCTCCCTCTGTTGTCAAAATTAAGGCTAAAACCGAACCTCGATCATCAAGATTCTCGACTAGACCGTCGCTGATTACTTCATCAGTAAATGGTGTAAGAGTTACATCCAAGAAATTCAATGAGACTGTTGGTTCGCCTGGTTGAGCCAAATCGACTGTGTTTGGAGGGTTATTGTTACTTCTGTTGCGTTTGGGTAGCTGGACAAGATTGTCTGGGTTGAGAGAAATATTTAGTTCATACTGACCAAAATTAGGAAAATCTACCCCGAAGTCTTCCCCACTTCCACTTGCAGGTACAAAAGGGTCATATCCAAGATTGGCATCTGGAAAAGTAACACGCCGGTTTTCAAGACCATTGGGAAAGGCAGCTACCCCAAGATAATATGTTCCATCTTGGGGCGCTCTAAATTCTATATAGGGGTCGAACGCTGTTGCAAAAAGTTCACCTGGTCCTGCACCTTGATCGCTGTAGGTTACAATATTGCCCTGGGCATCATAAACGTTCAAAGTAACGTCTGGAGCGCTGGGTAAAAAGCCAATAGCATTGACTTCAGAGATAGAAAGATTATCGTCAAATCCAGCACCAGCATCAATATCAAACGCTATGGCATCACCTGCTTTAAGATCAAACTTGTAGAAGTCAACATCTTCACTAGCATCGACATAGGTAAAGCTGCCATCTTCATTTTGATAACGGTTGCCGATATCAAATTTGACAGTTTCATTAATTGTGACCTCTGGATTATCCGAGCTAATTTCAATCTTACTTGCCAGAGAAATAATATCGTTCGGCTCGCTAAAATTAGCAGGAACTTCCGCACGAGTATCAACCAGCGTAAACTCACCACCACTTAAATCTTCATTCACCTCATACCCATCACCTGCTTCCAAACTAAAACTTGCCGTTTCTACACCCTCAGCTTCCCCATCAGCAGCAACGGGAAGATTAACTAAAGTGGTAAAATCAGTTAATCGAATATCAAAACCATCCTCTCGGACGTTGACAACTTCCCCACCATTACCAACTTCAATTGCATCTAAATCAAATTCACCTAAATTATCCGCTTTAACTCCAACTACTATTCCACCTTCAGGTATTGTCCCCCCAGTGATGTTAAATACGTGAGCCGAAACCGTCCCATCTTCTTCCACCAAATAATCGGGACCAGTATTTAAACTAACTAACGGTAAACCCGACGCTGGTGGTTCGGGGGTTGTAGGGGGTTGTGACTGCTCAGCAAGCTGGCTTTCTGAGTCGGCAAACAACACACTACTTGTTGCGGCATTACTATCAATTGTATAATCGCTGAGGTTGCCTACATCCCCCAAATCTTGAGAATCCACCTGCTCTTGAGTCTTCAGTTGAAACACCGCTTCTACCAAGCCATCAAAAGTTTCCGGTTGGAAGGTATCGGGTTCTTCGTTATCAAATACATTAATCGTAAAGCTCGCTGAAGTCGCTCCTTCATCAATAGTGAGGTAAAAGCCAGAATTGTCGAAATTAGTCCCAAGCAACGACGGGTTGATATTTTCAACTATTGGATTACCCCCAAACCCTGGCAAATCCAGACGATTGACAATTTGCTCGACATCGCTATCGACATAAACCTTCAAACCACCTTCGGGAGCAGGTTCATCCAACGAGAAGCTAACAGTTAACGCTGTCCCCTGGTCTTCAAGGAGCGCGTTAAGTTCGCCATCATAATTAGTAGAGGTAGAAAGGCTAACTTGTACCATTGTTAATTTTCTGTTATGTAAATATTATCTTTTTCCATGCAAAACCGAGCCAGCGCATTTGATTAAATACGCAAGCTCTCAAAACCCCCTCGGAATCAATTATAAGGAGCCAAAGCATAAGTCTACTGAAGTAGACTAAAATTCATACCTAGTCGTCTTTGGACGAATCAAAGTTATGAGACTCTTAATTGCATTCGGGGACGGTATTGAAAATGCTGCAAATTTCTAAATTCAAGGCATATTCGCGACTATTGCCAATAAATCTCAAATTTATATTTACGTGAATTTTACTATAAATTTCTGTTTATAGAAGTGTTTTTTATAAAGCTTTTATTAAGTAGGGGATATTTTGAAAAGATTAGGACTTACGCAATACCAACGTATACTGCAAACGGGTAAAATATGAACTTATGTCATACTGAGCGTAACGTAGTGCAGCAAAGTATCTCGGAGATTCTTCGCTTAGCTCAGAATGACAGTTTTAAACCGTTTTTAGTATAACTGCGTCATTACGAGCGGCAGCGACGTATATGTCTTATCGGACATATGCTTCCCTACACTGCGTTCCGGTCGCAATGACAAATCTTCGTTGCGTAAGTCCTGAAGATGTCAAGCAAGTATAGCGTTTTTTGCTTGACTGTGATAAGCTGCTTAACCTCACCCCGCCGTACTGCTCCCCTCTGCTTCGCAAGGAGAGGGGAAGGGGGTGAGGTTAAATTTTGTATCTCAATTAAATTAAATGTCAAGATATTGTAATCTTATTTACCTGTATTTCGAGAAACTATTATGCAATAATATCAGGAAGCGCAGATTCAATCATCCTATTGAGAATTTATTTTAATAAGTAAAACCGACTTCCGACAAACATCACAACTACTATGGTAAAGAGCGATCGCTATTCCAAATACGATACCTGGGCTTGGCTGTACAACCACACAATGGGACCGACATATGGTTTAGAGCAGCTGAAGCCAGTAAAACTTATGTTACTACCACATCTACCAAAAGACGCAGAATTACTTGACTTGTGCTGTGGAACTGGACATTTAATGCAAGCATTATTGCAGAAAGGTTACAGGGTAATAGGTTTAGACGGTTCGGAAGCGATGCTCGATTATGCTCATCAAAATGCACCCCAGGGAGAATTTATTTTAGGAGATGCTCGCACTTTTAAAGTTTCAGAACGTTTTGATGGAGTTGTTTCTAGTAGTGCTTCGCTAAATCATATTTTGAGCATTGACGAACTAAATCGTGTTTTTAGTAGCGTTTACCATGCATTAAAGCCGAATGGTTTATTTATGTTTGATTTAAACCATGCAGAACAAATGAAAAAATGGTGGAATAGTCAAGTTGCAGAAGGTGAAATAGAAAACCAACTTGCTTGGTACATCACCCCAAATTATGACTCTACAACAAGAATGGGTAATTTTAAAGTTACTATGTATCAAACTCCAACTAAGGGAAGAAGAAACGGTGGTTTGAAAAAGTTATTGTATAAATTGTTAAGCTTAAAATTATTAACTAGATTTCGTCTGAAAGTATTATCTAACTTTCAACAGTGGGAGGATTGGCAGCACTCAGAAATCACCTATGAAGTTAGAGGATATTATCCATCTGAGATAAAAACAGCATTAGAAGAAATTGGATTTACCCAAATTGAAATTAAAACCCTCGAAGGAAAACCAGAATTAGATAATAACCACTCAGCTTACTTCATCTGTCGAAAAAATTAGACCCTCAAAAAACCTCTGCGTGACTCCGCGTAAACCTCCGCGCTCCTCTGCGTTAAAAAAAATATTATTTCCAATTATCTATGACAATAACCAAAGACAAAACCAATTTACAAACACAACATTTAGAAAATTTAATCGCATCCTATACAAAGCGAACCCAAGCATCAAAACGCTACGCTCAAACCTATCGTCCGGTTTTAGCAGATAAAAGTTCTTTAGGATTAGGATTCTCTCCAGAAATAAAAGAGGTATGCTATCCAGTTGTTGTCGAAAAAGCTGCTGGTTCTAAACTCTGGGATATTGACGGCAACGAGTATACCGATATTTTAATGGGTTTGGGAATTAACTTACTCGGTCACAATCCGGAGTTTGTCAAAAAGGCGATCGCCACACAATTGGATAAAGGTTTCTCAATGGGATACCAAGCTGAGTTAGCTGGTGAAGTAGCTCAACTCATCTGCGAACTAACCAAAACAGAACGAGCAACTTTCAGCAACACGGGTACAGAAGCCATCATGAGTGCGATTCGCATGGCAAGAACCGTAACAAATCGCAATAAAATCGCTATTTTTACCAATTCCTATCACGGACACTCGGATAATACCTTAATTAGAGCGACATTTGCCCAGTATGCCAAACAAGCTGCAAGTCGTAAACTAGAAGGAAAAATCGCCAATGGTGGTTTAATATCTGGTTTATTGCGTCCCATACAATCGGGTTTGAAAAACAGCGTTAGTCCCAAAGGAGTTCCCGCAGCACCCGGTATTCCCAAAGATGTAGCGAAAAACGTCTTGGTGCTTGATTATGGAAATCCCCAGTCATTAAAAGTAATTGAAGCAAATAAAAACCAGTTAGCAGCGGTATTAGTGGAACCCGTGCAAAGTCGCTGTCCCCAATTACAGCCCAGAGAATTTTTACAGCAGTTACGAAGTGTAACTTCAAAGGCTGGTATCGCTTTAATTTTTGATGAAATGGTGACAGGATTTCGCATTCATCAGGGTGGTTCACAAGCTTGGTTTGGCGTTGATGCGGACATCGTTACCTACAGTAAAATCGTGGGTGGCGGTTTACCGATGTCCGTAATTGCTGGGAAAGCTGCTTACATGGATAGTATCGATGGTGGCACCTGGAATTATGGTGATGATTCTGCTCCCCAAACAAAAACAACCTTTTTCGCAGGTACTTTTTGTAAACACCCATTAGCCTTAGCAGCATCAAAAGCAGTACTTGAACATTTGAAAGCAGAAGGAGTAGAGCTACAGAAAAAATTAAATCAGCGAACATCCGAGTTAGTAGAACAATTAAATAATTACTTTGCAAAAGAAGGAATTCCTCTTACTTATACTCACTTTGGTTCCTTCTTTGCAGCAGATAATTCCCAGAGTAATATTTCCCCAATGGCGACAAATTTAATGTCATTTCATCTACTCATGAAAGGAATTCATTTACGACAAGGTGACAAAGGAGGATTTCTTTCCACAGCCCATACCGAACAAGATATTAACAATATTATTCAAGCTTTCAAAGACAGTGCAAAAGAATTACAATCAGCAGGCTATGTATAGCCCCACTAATAATTTATAGCTCTGCCTTCAACAAGGGGGGTTGGGGGGATAATTAATTACAGGAGATAAACAATGGCAACAATGGGTAAATACTGTAAAGCATACTTATTAAAACAGTTTCGCCAGTTTAATCAATGGAAAGAAAATCAAGAAGTAAATCAAGAACTAGCAGAAGATTCGGTTGTTTATTTACAAGAAAATTATGTTGTCACCGACGGAATTTATAAAGATGAAAATATTATTTTCGACAATGTAACAGACGATTGGAAACAATTTTGTCATAAAGTTCTAGAATTTGAAATACCTAATTATGAAGTTGTTAGTAGTTAGTTACGTAGGTTGGCTTCACGGCGCACGAATAATATTGATATCATTATTAAGATATAAATGCGCTGTAACCCAACATCTTACATTCAAAACTACGAAGTTGTTAGTAGTTAGTTACGTAGGTTGGGTTAGGCGCACGAATAATATTGATAATCATTATTAAGATATAAATGCGCCGTAACCCAACATCTTACATTCAAAACAAACGTTGGGTTACGACGCAAAACACATTTATTCGTTAATAATTAAATATTGTAGTGCGTCTAACCCAACCTACGAGCTACGAGCTTCCTTTGCGAAAAAAAAGAAGATAAATAATGAACGAACTTACATTCAAAACAAACGTTGGGTTACGACGCAAAACACATTTATTCGTTAATAATTAAATATTGTAGTGCGTCTAACCCAACCTACGAGCTGCATAGGAAAAATTCAACTTTCATGAAACCTCCGCGTCCCTTTGCGTTAACCTCCGCGTCCCTTTGCGTTTAAAAATAAAAAAAGATAAATAATGAACGAACTAGTACAAAAACTATCCCAAGGCTCGCATCCCGTAGAAGCCAGCATTAAACCAGAAAAAACCGTTACCGCATTCAAAGAAAGTATTGATCGCGGTTACATTCATATCAAATTCACCAATACTCAAGGAGGAACAGAATTAGGAATAAAATTTGATAGAGACGCTTCCGATTTAAGTGCAGCTAACTTCGAGCAAAAAACTGGTATTGTTCATGTAGTTGGTAATTTGACACTCAATTATGTACCCGTAAAATGTATTGCCGATATCGAATTAGAAACACTCACTGGTAAAGGACATCTAGAAATAATTGATAACTAATTATGAATGAAGATACAACTATATATACTGTGGTAATTAGTGAAGAAGAAGAATATTCAATTTGGTTTGAATATCGTGATATACCACTAGGTTGGCGTTCAGTTGGAAAAACAGGAACAAAACAAGAGTGTTTAGAATATATTAAACAAGTATGGACGGATATGCGACCTCTTAGTTTACGAAAAAAAATGGATGCATCTACCTCTAATACTTAAATAAAACCTAAAACTAATAGTGCTTAGAGGACATGAATCATTACGATCAACTTCAGCTTGATTTGCTTGTTCCTTGGGATTTACCTATTGATGAACAACTAAATGAAGCTGATACTGTTAAATTGTCTCAAGCACTTAGCCAGATATTGAAAGCACTAAAACAAGTAGATGCTTTTTCTGCGGTTGTTATTATTAAAAATGCCTTATCCAATTTGGATTCTCCCAATGTATTTCCGGCAAAAATATCTTCCACTAAATTAGCTCTTAAAAGCTGGGAGATACAAGATTTTGACCGTCATTTTGACGTAAATCATGTAGAAACTCAACAACCTGCTTTGTGTATTGCTAAAAGTTTGATGTTAGCCGTTTATCGAATGTTTGTTTTGTTAAATGAGCAAAATAATCATTTCGATTCACTTGCAGTTGAACGGCAGAAAACAGGATATATCAGCTATATTCGTTTGTTATCAAGAGTTTATAATTTAAGATTAGAGGAATCTCAATAATTATGGAAGATAATTTCAACGCAAAGGAACGCGTTCGCAAAGCGTCTCGCAGAGAAGGAAACGCGGAGGGACACAGAGGTTTTTTAATAAAATAAGTTCAAATAATAAATTGAAAATGGTAGATACACAAGAAGTTTGGAAAGGTTTTCACTGGTCGTTTTTTGTTAATGTTCAAGCATTAATTATCTGTCTACGTCGCTTTGAATTTAGTCTACTATTGGGAGATATTGTCACAGCAAAAATCGAATTAGAAACCGCAACAGATTTAATGCTAGCTAGCGGTGCATCAATGCAGCTAGCTGGTAGTTTTAGTAAACAGGAATATGAATCTCATATTCGTCCAAAAATGTCTCCTCCCTACGTTCAATCTGACAACTTTAGTGGTTTAATGTCTTGGGAACACGCTACTTTGATGCAGTTGTGGAAAAGGCTTAGTCCTACATTTAAGAATATGCCTGATGAACTGGAATCTACACACGAAAAATTTGTCATAGCATACTTTGAATTAGTCGCAGATCATAAAGCTGTGTGTAAAAAATTTGGCGGAGATGAAGCTGGTAGTTTACGGTTTGAAAAAGGCACAGCAGTTGATACCTTAGATAAGTTCGGACAAATTCGCACCAAACATATAAATCCTAACGGTAAATCTATTAGTCGCTGTCCTTTCCACAATCTCCATCAAAACTCGTGAAAGCATTACTTGCTCAAAAGCTTCCTCGTAACGTTTGGTTTCTAGGCTTTGTCAGCTTACTAACTGATGTTAATTCTAAAATGGTTCAGTCTATTTTACCTTTGTTTCTGGTTTCTGTCTTAGGAGCAAATTTAGTTACAGTAGGTGTAATTGAAGGAATTGCTGAATCTACCGCTTCTATTATTAAAATATTTTCCGGCGCACTTAGCGATTACTGGGGAAGACGCAAAGAACTCGCTGTAGCTGGATACGGTTTATCAGCATTGGTAACTCCACTATTTGCGATCGCAACTACTCCAGCTTGGGTTTTGTTAGCTCGTTTCGCTGATAGAGTAGGTAAAGGAATTCGCGTTGCTCCCCGCAATGCATTAGTTGCTGATGTAACTCCACCTCCTCAACGCGGTGCTGCTTATGGTTTGCGTCAATCTCTGGACACCATTGGTGCTTTTAGCGGACCATTTATTGCTGCTGGATTATTATTCTACTCAAATCAGAATTTTCGCTTAGTATTTTGGTGCGCTGCGATACCAGGGTTAATGGCGATCGCACTTTTAACTTTCGGCGTAAAAGAAGCTCCTAGAAGCTCCGATCAGAAAAGCAATCCTTTACAGTGGAAGGTTCTCAGAAGCTTGGGAAAAAATTATTGGATGTTATTAGCAGTAGCGCTGTTGTTTAATTTGGGTAACTTTAGCGACGCATTTTTATTATTACGAGCCAAAGAAATAGGAATTGCGACAAATCTTATTCCCTTAAGTTTTGTAGTCATGAATATTACCTATGGCTTAAGTGCTTATCCCATCGGCGTACTTTCAGATAGAATAGGTCGTAAAGGACTACTAGTCAGCGGATTTACATTATTTGCTTTAGTTTATTTTGGTTTTGCGATCGCTCAAACAGCTTGGCAAATTTGGATACTTTTTGCACTTTGCGGTCTTTACTTAGGTAAAACTCAAGGTTTATTATTAGCCTTAGTTGCAGACAAAGTTCCCGACAACTTACGAGGTACAGCATTCGGAATGATTAACCTCGTCACTGGAATTGCACTATTACCCGCAAGTCTTTTAGCAGGCACATTATGGGAAAAACTCGGTTCTCAGACAACATTTATGGTTAGTAGTGGATTTGCGATCGCAGCAATCGTATTACTAATATTAACTTTTCCAGAGAATAATTAATATACAAAACTCTGCGTACCTTCGCGTTTGCCTTTACTTGCCTCTGCGTTTAATAAAATGCTAAAAAAAATATCATTAATTAAATTTGCGCTAATTACCATAATCACAGCCGTACTAATTTTTATAATTTACAAAATAACTTCCAATTCACAATACTATCATCCCCCATCCCCAACAACAGAAATACCACAGCTAGTTTATCCCCAACCTGTTTCAAATAACCTCCAGATACGCAAAAGTGTCACTCAACTCACATCAAAAGAAAAACAAACTTTTGTCAAAGCAGTAAAACAATTAAAAAATACATTTCCACCAGATAGTAGTATCAGCCTCTACGATCAATTTGTTCTGCAACACGTCTTAACAATGGGGTTCCGTAAACAGTTGGGAGCAACAGGTAAAGCCGAAGGAAATCCCGCTCATGCACAACCAGCATTTTTACCTTGGCATCGTCAATTTTTATACCAATTTGAGCAAGCATTACAGAAAATAGAGCCTAATGTTACCGTTCCTTATTGGGATTGGACTGACCCCAAAGCATTAGATGTAATATTGCAACAAGACTTTTTAGGACCCAACGGTCAAGGAAGCACAATTGATATTCCTGGAGTTGGAAAATTTACAGGAGGTAAAGTTTTAAGTGGTAATTTTGCTGAGTGGACACTCAACGAAAATATTCACTTTGACCCGATTAGAATGACTTCCTTGGGTTCAAACTTAATCCGATTTGTGAAAATGCCTCCTTGTGATTATCCCATACCCAAAGCATCAATCGAACAACTGTTTAAATTCCATAACTATGAAATCTTTAATGCCTTAATAGAAGGAGCATTGACACTCAACAACCAGAATCAATATATTCCAGGCTGGACATTGCACGCTTGCGCTCACTCAGTCATCGGCGGTAGTATCATCGATAAAGATAACCCCATGAGACAAACTAGCATCTTGGGTACAATGGATAGCATTCCCAGTTCTCCCTATGATCCGATTTTCTGGTTAATTCATGCCAACGTAGACCGTCTTTGGGCAGAGTGGCAAGATAATGGACATACAGGCGAAAAATTCTATCCCTCCAAAGACGTACCTTTTGGACATAATCTTCATGACCCAATGTGGCCCTGGGATGGAGGATTATCTACACCCGGAGATTATGGACTAGGAAACATTAAGTCTTTATTGATAACAATGAAAGAAGTTGTCACACCAGCAGATATGCTTGATTTTAGAAAATTGGGATATAGATATTAGGAGTTAGGAGTTAGTACCACCGGAGTTATGAGTTATGAGTTAATAAATAGACATCTCCGAAAAAGAATGTAGAGACGCGAAATTTCGCGTCTCTACAAGGTTTCTGGATGACGCATAATTAATTTCCACCAGATGTCTAATAATTATTTCTCTCCCCCATCCCCCCATCC
>NZ_JADEWL010000175.1 GCF_015207665.1 Plectonema cf. radiosum LEGE 06105 | reverse complement strand
GAGATGGGGAAATAAATAACAATCAACCATCAATTACTAATAACCAACAAGCACCAACAATTAACAACTATCAACTATCAACTATCAACTAACCACCATCAACTATCAACTATCAACTATCAACTATCAACTAACCACCATCAACTATCAACTATCAACCATCAACTATCAACTATGAACTAACCACCATCAACTAACTACTAACTACTAATATGGAAACAATTCGGAGTAGAGAACAAAAAACAGCGTGGATTTTGTTAATACCAGCTATGCTGTTGCTGTTATTAGTTTTTGGCTATCCTATTGCTCGTGCTTTTTGGTTAAGTTTATTTACAGAAAACTTGGGAACGCAATTACAGCCAGTTTTTTCGGGTTTGAATAATTACGGAAGGATGGTAGGAGATGGTCGTTTTTGGCAAAGTTTTTTGGTAACGATTATATTTACTAGCGCTTCGGTAACTTTGGAATTGCTGTTTGGATTGATAATAGCTTTGGTTTTAAACCAGCAATTTTTCGGTCGTGGTGTAGTGCGGACTACTGCAATTTTACCGTGGGCTTTACCTACTGCTTTAATTGGTTTAGCTTGGGCTTGGATTTTTAACGACCAATATGGAGTAGCAAACGATATTTTACTGCGGTTGGGTTTTATTGAAACTGGTATAAATTGGTTGGGAGAACCGACTTTAGCAATGATTGCTGTTATCGTTGCGGATGTGTGGAAAACAACACCGTTTATCAGTATTTTGCTGTTAGCTGGTTTGCAGTCAATATCCGCCGATTTGTATGAAGCACATTCTATTGATGGAGCAACACCTTGGCAAAGTTTTCGGCAAATAACCTTACCACTTTTGATACCACAAATCTTGATAGCTGTATTATTTCGTTTTGCTCAAGCATTTGGAATCTTCGATTTAATTGCGGTAATGACAGGTGGTGGTCCCGGAGGAGCAACGGAAGTTGTATCACTTTATATTTATTCTACCATCATGCGTTATTTAGATTTTGGTTATGGTGCAGCGTTGGTTGTAGTAACTTTTATGTTGCTAGTTTTTGCAGTTTTAATTGCTAATTTACTACTTCGTATATCTCGTGTTAATTAGTTGTTGGTTCTTAGTTGTTAGTGCGAGCATCTTGCTCGCTAGAGAAATCTTAACCTTTAACCTCTAACCTTTAACCTCTAACCTTTAACCATTAATATGAAAAAAAAATCTTTAAAAAAAATCTTATTATGGATGGCAATTATTTTTGTAGTTGTCTTTAGTTTAGCACCAGCTTTATGGCAATTATTAACCTCATTTAAAATTAACGAGGATATTTCAAAACTACCCACTATTTATTTTCCGACTCGGATTACTTTGAGTCATTACACTGAATTATTTACTCGTCGTCCCTTTTGGCGTTACATACTAAATAGTGCTTTTGTTTCGATTGTTTCTACAGCTTTTTCTTTGGGTATAGGTGCGCCTGCTGCTTATGCTTTAGCGCGGTTGCGTCCGAAGGGTCAAAATATTATTCTTGCGGGTATTTTGATTGTTACTTTATTCCCAGGAATATTATTATTCTTAGGATTGTTAGAAATTGTCCAAATGCTGCGTTTGGGTAATAATTATCTGGCATTGATAATTCCTTATACTGCAATAAATTTACCACTGACTATTTTAGTATTACGTAGTTTTTTCGAGCAATTACCTAAAGATTTAGAAGATTCTGCTAGAGTTGATGGTTACAATACTTGGCAAATGCTAACTCAAATTATCCTACCGATGACTCTCCCGGCTTTGGTAACAACAGGAATTCTGACTTTTATTTTTGCTTGGAATGAATTTATTTTTGCCTTAACATTTATTACCCGCGAAGACATGAAAACAATTCCTGTTGCAGCAGCCCAATTAAGCGGTGCCTCAACTTTTGAAATTCCCTATGGTCCTATCGCTGCGGCTACAGTTTTAGGAACACTACCTTTAGTTTTATTAGTATTGTTCTTCCAACGGAAAATTGTCCAAGGACTTACCGCAGGAGCAGTCAAGGGATGAGTTAGTACCACCGGAGTTATAAATTTAAAATATTGACCAATTACCAATTACCAATTACCAATTACCAATTCCCAATTCCCAATTACCAACTTTAATATGGCTAAACTTGAACTGAAAAACTTAAATAAAACTTTTTCTCCGAAAGTTGTTCCGGTAAAGGATATTAGTTTATCTGTGGAGGATAGCGAGTTTCTCACATTACTCGGTCCTAGCGGTTGCGGTAAGTCTACAACTTTACGAATGATTGCAGGTTTGGAAGAAGTGACGCGAGGAAAAGTATTTTTGGGAAATGAGGATATTACCTACAAACGTGCTGGCGATCGCAATATGGCTATGGTATTCCAAAGCTATGCGCTATACCCCCACATGACGGTAGAGGAAAATCTCGCTTCAGGATTAAAGTTGAAAAAAGTACCCCGTGGGGAAATTCAAGCACGAATTACAGAAGTAGCGGGACTTTTGGGTTTAGAAGAACTGTTTCAACGCAAACCCGGACAACTTTCTGGGGGGCAAAGACAGCGGGTTGCTGTGGGTAGAGCTTTGGTACGGAAAGCTCAAGCATATTTACTAGACGAACCTTTGAGCAACCTTGATGCTTTGTTACGGGAAAGAGTCCGAGCCGATATTAAGCAGATATTTGCAGCCCAACAAGCTCCGGTAGTTTATGTTACTCACGACCAAACGGAAGCAATGACCCTTTCTTCTCAAGTCGCAGTTCTTAATAACGGCTACATACAGCAACTTGCACCACCAGCAGACATTTACAACCGTCCAGCTAATTTATTTGTCGCTGGTTTTGTAGGTAGTCCACAAATGAATTTACTTACTTTACCTTGCCAAGGAAATAATGCCATACTTGGTAATTCCTCAGTAAATTTACCAGAACTTCCGACTTTACCACCGCAAATTGTTATGGGTATTCGTCCGGAACACGTTCGTGTCGCATTACCGGAAGATACGCAAACCGTAAAAGGGCGGGTATATTTAGTCGAAAATTTGGGAATGTACAAATTGGTTAGTGTGCGTATTGCTAGTTCCCAAACAGAATCGCCGATTATACGTACTTTATTACCTCCCGACCAAAATTGGGACAATGAAGAAATTACCCTGGCTCTACCCTCTGGGAACATTCACTGGTTTGATGTTGAGTCAGGAGATGCGTTGTATCAGGTTAAAGGTTAGAGGTTAGAGGTTAAAGGTTAATAAACTCTGATAATTACAATCTAAAATCCAAAACTTGTGCTGAGCTTGCCGAAGTATCTAAAATCTAAAATTGTAAAAACTTTTGTACCCCAGCTTTTACTTCGGGTAAATTCATGTAAGCGTCTGCTGCTTCAAGTAAATTATTAATATTTTCTTCGGTAGCATCATCTAAATCATCGCTTAAACGTTTACCAGTCAAAGACTTATCAAGATTGAATTGCAAACGTAAAAGCTGTTCGTGAACTATTTGCTTGCTTATATACTCGTAAATATCGGAAGAAGCATCAAACAATACACCAACAATTGGTTGAGCCCATTCTATTAAGCCCCATTCTTGCGCTTTTTGAAAAGGAATAATTCGGGTTCTATCTCCAGTTCCGATCGAAAGTACAGAAATTTCGTCATTTGAATAACCAAAGCGTAATGCTTCTGCAATACCACAACTAGAGGGATTATTTGCAGCAACTCCACCGTCAATTGCCGAGTATATCGTTTTAATTGAATAAGCAGATGTTTTATCGGGAATTCTATCCCAAGCAGGATTGACTATTGCTTGTCTAATGGCACCAATATAACTTTTAATAATCCGAGTTTGTCCGCTACCTTTACCGTCAGTAATTCTAATTTCGGCGTTTTGATATACATTATCAACGGTAGATTCATTATCGCTTAAAATAATACTATTTATACTTGCATCCTTAACATTTCCGTTAACTCTTTTATCTAATTTATATGCTGGGAAATAAGTAGGAGCCGATGCAGAAGAAACACATACTTCCCACAATGGAACGTTACCATAGGCTTTATCTGGTCGCCAACTTTTAAAAATAATTGGTTCCCGTTCAATCGTGTCATAAGATACAACTAATAGCCTTGGTGAACTACCAAGATCGAACAGTCTTGTTTCTCCGAAAACACCTTGTAAAACTTGAATCAAACCTTTATTAGAATACTTAGGAGCAGATATACCGTACCTTAATATTAAAGGTATTCGTTTTAAAGAAAAGAGGCTTTGATAAGGAAAGATAATTGAGCTTTTATTTTGGAAAAAATCGACAATTTCTTGACTACTGCGCCCCGTTGCGATCGCCGCTGCTAAAATAGAACCTGTAGAAGTCCCGACGATTAAGTCAAAGTACTCATTTAACGGTTGATTAATCAGATTTTCGATATAAACTAAAATTTTTGCTGCAACGATTCCCCGAACTCCTCCACCATCTAAACTTAATATCCTAAAAGGCATTTTGATGATTCTCCCTGGATGATAATTTGTGTTTATCGATTAACTAATATATAGATATTTGCCTAAATTATTATTAATAATATTGTCATTTGCTGCAATTATAGAATATACAAACAGGTACAAATCACAATTAGAGATATTGTGTAAAATCTTAAAATATTAATAATTTGCTTTGGTTAAATATAAAACATTTTATATTGATAAAATTGTAGTACAGTTATCTCAACGGCACAAAATCTCTAATCTTAAACAGATATTCTCATTAAACAGATAATTTTTTAATCAGATATTTGTTTTAAGCAGGGAATAGGAAACAGTAATATAACTAATTAGTAATTATATAAATAATTGTGTTTAAGTACTTAAAGCTCAAATTTTAATTTAAATAATTTGCGAATAATACTTTGTTGTTTAGAGATAAATTTCTGTAATATCAAATACAAAAAAACACAAAATGGTTACAGGTTAACAGGACTTACGCTTTGCCAAAATTGTCCGCAGCGACCGAAACGTTCTTCCAGCGTGTCCCGAAAGGGACATAGTGTAGGGAAGCATTCACCCGACGCGGGTGCGGTTCATCGCTCGTAATGACGAAGCTACGTGAATTTTGCGTAAGTCCTAGTTAATTTAATGTTTCAGTAAAATCACTTGTTGAGCAACAAGATATCAAGTAATCTAACAGTAAGTTTACATAAAAATACTTACATAAGGAGTGATTGGTGGTAGTGAAGCTCAAAGCATTATCAATAACATCTGCTAGTACAGCATTGATTTTTTGGAGTACAGCACAAACAGTTAAAGCAGCAAACTTCAACCCCGCACCTATTTATCAAGATGTCGGAACATACAGCACAACTATCTCTGGAAATAATAATAAGACAGATATTTACTTTCCCAAGCCCAGAGATTTAAACAGTGGTAACTATTCCTTTCCCATTGCTTTATTACTGCAAGGTGCCAATGTAGATAAATCAAGTTATTCTGAATATGCTAGTATTGTAGCCCGCTATGGTTTTGTAGTAGTCGTACCCAATCATCCGAGGTCTTTACCGCAATTCGGATTTAATGGACTTTTACCGGAAACTTCGCAAATAAATGATGTTCTCGCACAGGTAAAGAGCGAAAATGCTAATTCTACTTCACCTATAAATGGCGTTGTTAATACAGACAAACTCGCTTTATTAGGTCATTCCGCAGGGGGTGCTGTAGGATTAAGCGCGATCGCAAACCTTTGTATCCAACCTATTTTATGTGAAGGTTCTTTTAACCAACCTGATGAATTAGTTGCAGGGGCATTTTTTGGTGCAAACCTCCGTAACCAAGCTACAGAGGAATTTATCCCTATCAATAATTCTGGAATTCCTACCGCATTAATACAGGGAAACCGTGATGGTATAGCACTTCCTTTCCGAGCCGAGGCAACTTACGATAATATTCAAAATCCCCCCAAAGCTTTAATTAGTATTTTAGGTGCAAATCACTACGGTATTACTAATACTAATAACCCTGATGGTCCGATACCAGACCCCAATATTCCAACAATACCT
Organism: Plectonema cf. radiosum LEGE 06105; assembly: GCF_015207665.1. Lineage (GTDB taxonomy): Bacteria > Cyanobacteriota > Cyanobacteriia > Cyanobacteriales > Nostocaceae > Rivularia > Rivularia radiosa_A. The sequence continues at coordinate 6,550 of NZ_JADEWL010000175.1, read as the reverse complement.
CAAGATGTCGCGGTAGAAACCGTTGCACGTTGGAGTGGGTTATTTTTACGTGCTAGCGTGCTTGATGATAAGGAAGCTTTTAATTATGTATATTCGACTGGTGATTTATTAGATAAAAATGTAACAGTTATCAGCCAAATCAAACCGATTCCCGAAGCATCTTCTATATGGGGTTTAGCAGCGTTGAGCTTTGCTTTTGTTGCGTGGAAGGGGACGAATAAAATTAAAAATTTAAATGTTGATAATTTGAACAGTAGAAAATAGATATTTTGGGAAAAATCTAGAGACACGATGTATCGCGTCTCTAAATTATTACTATTTACCTTGAATATTCATATCCATTGTTAACTGAGAAGTCATGAGAGTTTCTTCTAAAGTATTAACGTTTTTACCAATATATTGACTGTCAGCAAGTAAAGAAAGTTGAGAACTTACCGGCATAACTTTATCTAGCTGGATTGTCGCTTTTCCTTTTGCATTACCTTTAAACGATTGTAGAGTTAAAATACCATCTAAAGGTAATCCAGGATAATCAATTACTTGAGATGATTTTTCTTGTTGCTGTAAATCAACATTTAAAGTAGCAACATTATCCTTGATATTTACCAATTCATAAGTAGTAGTTTGTTTGAGATTAATTCCGTTAATATCTGTTTCAGAATTAATCTGCCATTTTGCACCCGTTCCCACCGCTTCTTGTGGAACTGGTGAAGATAATTGTTGTAATGAATTAGATAATTGTTCGACAAGAAACTTGATATTGACATCTACTTTTGCTGGAATTGCGTAATCAATTTTTTTCGTTATACCTTGAGAACTAATCACCGCAGAACCTGTAAAATTTTCCAATTGTTCTATTTGCTTGCTAATAACTTCAATTAATTCCGGTTTGGTTTGAGCATCACCTTGAATATTTACATTACTATAAGCAATATCGTAATGAATATCTCCATTGGGTTCTACTTTAGTAACTGTTGAATCTAAAGTGATAATATAGGCTGGTAACTTTGCCCTAGGCATTTTATAATCACCAATAGACATCAAAGTGTCTTTATTCAAAGTAACATTTACAGTTTGCTTAGTTCCGACTTTCGGCGTAAAACGTAATTTTTCTTTCTTACCAGTTCCCGTACTAACAACTTTTAATTGAGGTAATTTTACACTAGTAGGTTTAGTAGATTGCTTTTGGGTTTGAATAACTACAGAAGCTGGTTGAGCATTAACACTTGTTAAATTTTGCTCTAATCCCCATCCGGCAATTACAAAAAAAATCGAACTAGCTAAAAATAATTTTTTCATGAGGTTAATAGATAGTGAGAACTCAAAATATCAAGTATACAGGTGAAAATGGAAAGAGTCGTGATTAATAATTATAATCAGTTTTGACAAACTAAAAAGATGATAAACTGAAAATTTGCCAACAGCAAAATCTCACTTTATTGACAATACACCATATTTGAAAGTTCCCTAATCTATAATTTAAAATCCCAAAATAAATTTTGCCTAGTTTTACATTTTAATCTAAAATCTAAAATCCAAAATCTAAAATTAAAATGAGTATTATCGTCTTCGGTAGCATCAATATAGATTTGGTCGCAACAGCACCTCGTTTACCAATCGCAGGTGAAACATTATTAGGACGAGATTTTTGTAAAGTACCAGGTGGTAAAGGTGCTAATCAAGCAGTCGCACTGACAAAATTAGGCATTTCTACGGAAATTGTCGGACGTGTCGGTAAACAAGGTTTTAGTGAAGAACTTCTGAATTATCTGCAAATGGCTGGTGTCAAAACAGACAACGTATTTATTGATGAAGCAGTAAGTTCCGGTGTGGCAATTATTACTGTAGATGATGCGGGAGAAAACCAAATTGTCGTGATTCCCGGTGCAAACGGGTGTGTCGGTGAACAAGATGTAGAAAGACTCTCACGATTATTACCCGGAAAACAAGCACTGTTATTGCAATTAGAAATTCCCATACCTGCCGTAATTGCAGCCGCAAAAGAAGCACAAAAAGCCGGAGTCAAAGTAATTCTCGACCCCGCACCCGCACATAAAGAGTTGCCAGAATCACTTTATCCATTAGTAGATATTCTGACACCAAATGAAGTTGAAGCATCACAATTAGTAGGTTTTACAGTGAATGGAGAAGATTCAGCAAAGAAAGCAGCCGAGGTTTTACTACAAAAAGGTGTCAAGTGTGCAATTGTCAAACTCGGTGCAAAAGGTGTTTATTGTTGCACCCTCTCAGAAAGCTTTTTTACACCAGCATTTCCAGTACAAACAGTAGACACCACAGCAGCAGGAGACGCTTTCAACGGAGGTTTAGCAGCAGCGCTTTCCGAGGGACTTACCTTACGTCAAGCCGTGATGTGGGGTGCAGCAGCAGGTGCATTAGCAGCAACTAAATCCGGCGCACAACCTTCGTTACCTGATAGAGTTGTATTTGAGCAATTTTTAGAGACGTAGCATTGCTACGTCTGTTCTGACAGGAGCATCCCTCGCTAACAGTGCGTAATTTTTTGTTAGTCTAAAAGCGATTTAATATCGAGGAATAATTATGTCTAGTACAGCAAGTTCTTTTGATAAAATTAGCCCTACATCTTTAATGGTGGCTTACGCTCGACAATTTACTGATATTCCTTATTCCAAAGAATTGTCACAATTGGTTAATGCTGAAGCTTTTGTGGAACAATTAGAAACTGCTGTGGAGCAATTTCAAGGACAAAAATTAGATAGACCTGTCGAAACTGCTGCTTTATTTGAAGCACGCTACAAAGCTATCAATAAATTGATGAGCGAATTTTCATCAAAGCAGGTTATAGAATTAGCTTCTGGATTATTACCAAGAGGTATGACCTTTTCTTGCGATTCTAACAATATTTTTATTGAAAGCGATTTACCAGCAATGATTAATCGCAAACAGCAACTGGTAAAACAGTTAGTTGGCGATCGCTCAAATTTGTACTTTGTTCCTATTGATGCTACCAGTCAACCGAGCCAATTTCCTCTGAATGCAGATTATCTAGATTCCCAAAAGCCGATTACTGTAATATGTGAAGGATTGTTAATGTACCTAACGCTCAAACAAAAGCAGCAGGTGTTTAGCAATGTGCGAGAATTACTTCAGGTTTATGGTGGTGTATTGATAACTCCGGATTTGGTTACGAAAGAAGATTTGAAATTAAGATGGCAAATTAGTCCGACTTGGGAAAAATTTGAACTCACAGTTAATAAAATGACGGAAACATCTCTTGAAGATGGCTACTTTGATAATATCGAAGAGGTTAAGCAGTTCGCTGCTGAGCAAGGATTTAAGCTTCAATCACACAGTATGCTCAATGTATTAAATCAACTAACTTGTTTGCAACCGTTAGGAATCGATCCTGCTATTGCTAAATCTCTACTCGCAGATGCATCCGTCTTTGCTCTCACTCTCCAAGATGTTAAATAATTAAACCTTCTTTTAAAAAGAGGACAATCCAAAATCTAAAATCCATTCCGCGAATGACTTACGATTTAATTCTACGTCGGGGTAAATTAATTACATTTGATCCTGAAGATAGCGAACCTGTTGATATTGGAATCAAAGATGGTTTTATTACTGCTATCTCTCATAATTTAAGTGAATCTGCTAAGGTGGAAATCGATTTAGCATCAAAATTAGTTTCACCCCCTTTTGTTGAGTCGCACATTCATTTAGATTCAGTTTTAACAGCAGGAGAACCCCGTTGGAATCAAAGTGGGACACTGTTTGAAGGAATTCAAATTTGGGGCGATCGCAAACAACAGCTTTCTATCGAAGATGTAAAAAATCGCGCTCTGACTATGTTGAAAGAGCAAGCCGCTCAAGGTATATTATTTGTCAGAACCCATGCAGATGTCAGCGAACCGCAGTTAATTGCACTACAAGCATTATTACAATTGCGGGATGAAGTTAAAGATTGGATGACGTTACAAGTAGTTGCATTTCCTCAAGATGGGATTTACTCGGATTCCCAAAACGAAATGTTGTTAGAAAAAGCTTTAGAAATGGGTGCGGATGCAGTGGGAGGAATTCCCCATTATGAATTGACACGAGATTCGGGAGTGCGATCGGTAAAACGAATATTTGAATTAGCAGCAAAATATAATCGTTTAATTGATATCCATTGCGACGAAATTGATGATGAACAATCGCGGTTTTTAGAAGTTGTCGCAGCCGAAGCTATTCATACACAAATCGGTAATCGAGTTACAGCCAGTCATACCACCGCTTTCGGTTCCTATAATAATGCTTATGCTTATAAATTAATGGGTTTTCTGCAACGCACCCAAATTAATTTTATTGCTAATCCACTGATTAATATTACCTTACAAGGACGTACAGATACTTATCCCAAACGTCGAGGAGTCACCCGCGTCAAAGAATTATGGCAAAATGGCTTAAACGTCAGTTTCGGGCATGATTGTGTCCAAGACCCCTGGTATAGTTTAGGAACAGGAAGTATGTTAGATGTCGCTCATATGGGAGTACATATTTGTCATATGACTGGAAGAGAAGAAGTCAACGCTTGTTATCAAATGGTTACAAGTAATGGAGCTAAAACATTACATATCGAAGATAAATATGGAGTCGAAATCGGCAAACCCGCCTCTTTGATTGTGTTAGATCAACCCGATGCTTACAATGCTATTCGTATTCGCAATCAACCCCGCTACGTGATTTCTCAAGGAAAAATTATTGCTTCGACTATACCAGCAACGACCAATTTTTCATTAACAGGAAATTGTATTTAATTTTTAATTTTTAATTTTTAATTTTTTATGTCAAAACAACTCGTATTAATGGATCATGATGGTGGTGTGGACGATTATTTGGCAACTATGTTGTTGATGACTATGGATAACGTTCAACCGCTTGGTGTTGTCGTGACAGCGGCTGATTGTTACGCACAACCTGCGGTTAATGCGACTCGAAAAATTCTCGATTTAATGGGATTTTGTGATATTCCAGTCGCAGAAAGTAAAGTGCGGGGAATTAATCCCTTTCCCAATCTTTACCGTCGTGATTCCTTTGTCGTTGACCATTTTCCCATACTTAATCAACAGGAAACTATCACCACACCTTTGATTACAGAACCCGGTGAAGATTTTACTGTAAAAGTACTCCAACAAGCATCCGAACCAGTAACAATCATGGCAACTGGACCATTAACAAATATTGCAACAGCCTTACAAAAAGCACCAGAAATCGAAACAAAAATTCAACGAATTGTGTGGATGGGAGGTGCATTAAATGTACCCGGTAACGTTGAGAAAAATTGGCAACCGGGACAAGATGGAACTGCCGAATGGAACGCTTACTGGGACCCAATTTCAGTAGCACAGGTGTGGGATACTCAAATTGAAATCATTATGTGTCCTTTAGATATTACTAATAACGTCCCCGTGACATCAGAAATTGTGCAGAAAATGGGCAAACAAAGAAACTATCCCATATCTGATTTAGCAGGACAATGTTATGCTTTAGTAATTCCCCAAGATTATTATTTTTGGGACGTATTAGCAACAGCTTATTTAGCACGTCCAGAATTTTTTCAAATCAAAGAAATCGAAACAGAAATTATTACCAACGGCAAAAGTCAAGGAAGAACAAAAATTGCATCATCAGGAAGAAAAGTTTCTGTAATGGATAAAGTAGATAAACAAGCTTTTTATGATTATATTTTGCAACAGTGGAAAAGATAGATAAATAATCAGAGGTCTCACTGCCTATATATCTCTGATGTATTTATGTATAATAAATAATGGGATATTAAGGTTTTTTGTATTTATAAGTCTTTAGAATATTATTACTATGGTTAAAACGCCTATAATTGCCGAACATATTGAAATAACACCAGGCATATGTGGTGGAAAACCCCGTATCGCAGGTCATCGAATTCGGGTACAAGATATTGTAATTTATCACGAACGCAAGAGAATGTCTCCTGATGAAATCATTTATCATTACCCAAATATTACATTATCCGATGTGTATGCAGCACTTGCATTTTATCACGATAATTTAGATCAAATCAGGCAGGAAATTGAAGAAGAAGAAGTCTATATACGTCAAATTAAATCGCAAACTTCCTCTGTTTTGCAAGCAAAATTAAACGCTACAAATGAAAGCTAAAATTCGCTTTCATATTGATGAAAGTGTCAGTAATGCAGTTGCTGAAGGGTTGCGTCGTCGAGGAATCGAAGTTACTACCACATCAGAAAGAGGATTAATATCCGCTTCAGATCAAGCACAGTTAACTTTTACTTTAAATGAAAATCGAGTAATTGTAACTCATGACGATGATTTTATTAAGTTACACCTTAATAACACGGGAAGCAGGTAGCCCCGAAGTATGAGTATCAAGGAATTAAAGGAATTGATACTCATACGTCATTCATGTCGGGGCGGAATGCTGACACGACCTGATTTATCAGGCGTGCCATTGACAATTAATTCGTCATTTGTAATGGTGCGGGTCATTAATATACGCTTCGATAATAGCTGAAGATACTTTGCCTGTAGT
>NZ_JADEWL010000174.1 GCF_015207665.1 Plectonema cf. radiosum LEGE 06105 | reverse complement strand
ACTAGCGACCTCTACTCAAAGAAGGTGAAAGCCTGGTTGAGCAAGTAACTAGGTTGAATGTAGAATCCCCTGGCTTTACATCAAAACGAGCGACAGCAAAGTTTTGATAGCCAGGGGAGTGTCAATCAGCTAAACTTAGTGTTGGTTTAGTGCATTTATAATTTCGGTATGGAAGTAGGACAAAAAGTTAAAGTAGTTCGTCTACGCGACCGTTTATCGTCTAGAAACACTGCTGGTAAGTTAGGACTCGTCGGTACCATTAAAGGTTTTAAAATAACTGATGGTATGGGTGTTGGTGCGGTGGTAAAGTTTGATGATAATTCTGCCACTTGGTTTTTTGAAGATGAACTAAAAGTAGTGCAATAGATGGAAGCGTCTTAATTAAATCTATTGTTAACTTGAAGTTGATTATAAGGGCTGAAATTGGAATTTATAAAATGTCCCAGATATTGACCTTTTTGGGTGAAAGCAGTGCGGCACGAAGTAAAATTGCGATCGCAACTGCTAAATCCCTCGCAAATCAAGGAAAGCGGGTACTTTTAGCAACAGGTGCCGAACCCGCTTTATCCGTTATTTTGGGTGCTTCTTTAAGTCCCGATCCTCAAGAAATTGGTGCTAATTTACAAGCGGTACAGTTTCAATCTTCGGTATTGTTGGAACGCAATTGGGAAGAAGTCAAGAAACTCGAAGCAAAATACCTCAAAACACCTATTCTCAAAGACGTATACGGGCAAGAATTATCAATCTTACCTGGGATGGATGGCGCTTTGGCACTCAATGCTATCCGCGAATATTTTGAAAGTGGTAAATATGACGCTATTGTTTACAACGGTACGGGTGATATCAACACTCTACGGATGTTGGGAATGCCCGAATCTATCAGTTGGTACGTGCGTCGGTTCCGACAATTGTTTCTCAACTCGGATTTGGGTAAAACAATTTCCGATTCACCTTTTATTCAACCGTTAATTTCTACTTTTCTTAACGTTAATCCCACAGCAGATAATTTCGCTCAACCTACTAACCAAGCAAATAGTATCTTGGATAAAGGTAAACAAGTTCTTGCTGACCCCAAACAGTTTAACGCTTTCTTGGTAACAACTGGCGACCCCATTGAAGTCGCAACAAGCCGCTATCTGTGGGGAAGCGCTCAACAAGTGGGTTTAACTATTGGTGGTGTTATTGTAATTTCCTCTCAAGGTAATTCCAATCTTTCCCAAGACTTTGCTCCCTTACAAGTTACTAATATCCCAGATATTAAAGAAGGTAACTGGCAACCATTAATTGATGCTTTACCCGACTTTACCTCACTTGCACAAATTGCGCCAAGACCTATCGAAATTGATATTAATGCTGGTCAGGTGCGATTATTCTTACCAGGATTTGACAAAAAACAAGTCAAATTAACTCAGTATGGACCAGAAGTTACCATCGAAGCAGGAGACCAAAGAAGAAATATCTTACTACCTCCCGCTCTAAGCGGTAAACCCGTCGCAGGTGCGAAATTTCAAAATCAATATCTGATAATTTCGTTTTAAAAATGGGTAATTGGTAATGGGTAATTGGTAATGGGTAATCGGTAATGGGTAATTGGTAATGGGTAATGGGTATGAATAAGTGTGAGCAATAAATTTATTACTTCTTACGAATTACATAGATTAACTTTTTCCTAATTCCCCATTTTAATCAAGGATGAAAAAGGCTTACACGGATTTTTATTACCAATCCCCAATTACCAATCCCCAATTACCAATTACCAATTACCAATTACCAATTACCAATCCCCAATTACCACTATTTAAAAATGTCTGAATCAACTCAATCACAATCAGAAGCTGCAAGTCGCAGCGCTAAAACCAGACAGTTGTTAGGAATGAAGGGTGCTGCTGCTGGTGAAACGTCAATTTGGAAGATTCGTTTGCAGTTAATGAAGCCGATTACTTGGATTCCCTTGATTTGGGGTGTTGTCTGTGGTGCGGCTTCTTCGGGTAACTACACTTGGCAGACGGAAAACGTTCTCAAATCAGCGGCTTGTATGCTACTTGCAGGACCCATTTTGGCTGGTTATACCCAAACTTTAAACGAATATTACGATCGCGAAATTGATGCCGTCAACGAACCCTATCGTCCGATTCCTTCCGGTGCAATTCCTTTACCCCAGGTAATTACGCAAATTTGGGTATTATTAATTGCTGGTTTAGGTTTGGCGATCGCCTTGGATAAATGGGCAGAAAATCAGTTCCCAACTATTACAGTAATTGCAGTATTAGGTGTTCTAATTGCCTATATTTATTCCGCTCCGCCCCTTAAACTAAAGCAAAACGGTTGGTTGGGCGGTTATGCTCTCGGTGCAAGCTACATTGCTTTTCCTTGGTGTACTGGTCATGCATTATTCGGCGAATTGAATTGGCAAGTAGTAGTCTTTACCGTTGTATATAGCTTAGCTGGCTTAGGAATCGCCATCGTTAACGACTTCAAGAGCGTCGAAGGAGATAAACAGTTTGGATTAAAATCCTTACCTGTAGTTTTTGGTGTAAAAAAAGCAGCTTGGATTTGTGCTGGAATGATTGATATTTTTCAAGTGGCGATCGCCGCATATCTGATTTACCTGCACCAAAATTTATACGCAGCAATACTACTGTTATTAGTGATTCCCCAAATCACATTTCAAGATATGTATTTCCTGCGCGACCCCTTAAAAAACGATGTAAAATATCAAGCTAGCGCCCAACCATTTCTAGTCTTAGGAATGTTAGTTGCGGGTATAGCACTCGGTCATGCCGGTATTTAACTAATAATTAGGTTATGGGGGTATAACCTTTAACCTTTAACCCTTAACCTTTGACCTTTAACCCTTAACCCTTAACCCTTAACCCTTGACCTTTAACCTTTAACCTAATAATCGTGTTTCAAATACTTTATTACATAATTAATGCAATTCAGCCGTTATTAGTGCCTATTTGCTTCGTCAGCGCTTGGGCATTAGTTATTCTAATAGGCTGGAGTATGTGGACTGCTGCACGAGATAGCGTAAAGACAGCAACACAAATGCATCAAATCCCTTGTTCTGGTTGTCAATATTTTACTGACGATTACCGTCTAAAATGCACCGTCAACCCTTCTATTGCTAATACTGAAGACGCAATACAATGTATGGATTATCAACCTAAAACAAATCCTATGTTGTATTAGATGATTATATTAGTCAGGACAAAGAAGTCGGGTTTCTAAGAGAAACCCGACTTCTGGGTATAGACTAACAACTAACAACTAACAACCATCAACTATCAACTATCAACTAATAATTAAATGTTTGTCAAAAAACTATTAGATTGTCCGGAGTTTATCGCAGGTGACAATACTATTTTACGAGAATTACTTCACCCCGATAAACAAGCTTTAGAATTGCGCTATAGCTTTGCTCATGCAACACTACCAGTAGGAAAAACTTCTCAACCGCATTCTTTAACAACTTCAGAAGTTTATTACATTCTTACTGGTAAAGGAGAAATGCACATTGACGATGAAACTCAAATTATTGAACCCGGTGATGCTGTATATATTCCTCCCCATGCAAAGCAATTTGTTCGCAATTGTGGAAACGAACCATTAGTATTTATTTGCATTGTAGATCCAGCTTGGCGCAAAGAAGATGAAACGGTTTACGAATAATCTTTAAATAGCTAAAAGCTTAAAATCAAAATTTCCTTAATCAGAAATCGGGTTTTTGTGTTAAATATCTCTTAGAAAAAAGAATTATTGTAAAAAACCGACTTCTCACCCCCCACGAAATATGAAAAAAATTGTTAAAACACCTTCAGGTAGAATTACTAAACTGTTTGCTTTATCAGTAGGATTTTTTTTCCTGTTTTCTTGCACTAGTTATGCTCAACCTAAAGTAAATTATTGTGCTACCAAATTTATTAATAGTCAATGTGTTGATAATTTAGACAAAATTTTACCAGAACTAAAAAAAGCCCAAATTATATATCTTGGAGAAACCCACGATAGTAATCAAGACCACGAAAATCAATTAAAAATTATTCAAGAATTATATAAAAATAATACACAAATAGCCATTGGAATGGAAATGTTTCAACGCCCCTTTCAACAAGTTCTAAACCAATATATAGCAAGTAAAATTACTGAAGCAGAACTAATTGAAAAAAGTGAATATAAAACACGCTGGGGTTTTGATTGGGAACTTTACGCTCCTATTTTACGGTTTGCAAAACAAAAACAAATACCCGTTTTAGCTTTAAATACTCCTAGCGAAATTACCCGAAAAGTTGCGCGAGAAGGGATAAACAAACTTACTAATGCAGAAAAACAATTGATTCCACCCATTACAGAAATTGACACCAATAACATCGCATACCGTCAAATGGTGTTAAAAGCTTTCCAACAACATCAAAGTGCCGGGCATGGAAACAGTAGTAGTGCCAATCAGTTTTTCTTAGCACAAGTATTATGGGATGAAACAATGGCGGATGGTATCGCTAAATTTATCAAAGCTAACCCAAATTATCAAGTAATTGTATTAGCAGGGCAAGGACATATTGTTTATGGTTATGGTATTCCTAGTCGTGTAGAAAGACGAATTCAAGATAATAATAATAATAATAATAATAATAATAATAAATTAATTCAGCGTTCGGTTTTATTAAGCATTCCCGAAGTTACAGAGGTAGAAAAAGATAAATCGATTGCTGATTTTATTTTGGAAAAATAAGTCATCGAACTATGCAGGAGTTTTTAGAAGTCGGGTTTTTATAACTGTTGTCTGGTATTAGAGATATTTATCTAAAAAACCCGACTTCTGTAGTTGACGAATCAAAAGTATGATTGTCTGTTAGCTGCATCTAACTGATGTTATGGCGGTAGTCACAATTGTTAAAACATTTCCCTGTTGCCTATTGCCTGTTCCCTTAAGAACAAAATATAATGTCTTAACCAATATGACCATTGCTATAAATGAAGATAAAGCCGATTATCTTGTCATGTTGTTATCTAAATCGGGAGTAGTTTTTTCAGCAGTATCTGCATACATTCCACCAAAATCTTTTACAGCTTCTGCGGATTCTTTACCAATTCTCTTAATTCTTTCAATAGGAGCATCTTCTGTTTGACGAGCTTCTTTATTCCATTCTCCCACAGTTTTAGGTCTATCAGAATCGTTCCTATCCACTAATTGGTCAACTCTATTAGTTACTTCTTTACTATAATCGGCACGAGCGACATTTGTAGTTAGCAGTAGAAATCCAACTAAAAGAACAGCTACAAAACGCTTCACCTGAAGCTGTTGAAACACAACATTGATAAAAGAGATCGCGTTCTTAATTATATTTTTCATTACAAAACTCCGTTTGTTCATTCTCTAGACTTTTCATCGATTCAGCACATTTAGAGGCTCGCTTGGTTTTGAACATTTATTCAAAATCCAACTTACTTCAAACCATTGAATTGTTCTGAATACAAATCAAGATTACATAGAAATCAATTAATTATTCCTCTAACAGAAGTTATAGTTTGGTTGCACGTAAGATAGATTTATTTATTTATTTATTTTTTATTTATTTATTTTGCACTTTGCACCCTGCTAACCAAGCGCAATAAGTAGAACTGCCATTATGAAAAACATAAATCAAAAATATAAATATGTGTATATAAATACAGAAAACTGTGCTTATGATATTAAATAGCAGTGAAAATAATTTGACAAACTTGTAAAAAAACAAATTAAAGCCTACTGAAATTCAAATAAATATGTCATCTAATTGTCGTAATACTTGATACACCTTAGTTTGAAGCCGATTGCCTTGATGTTAAGTTACTTCTATCCAGTTTAACTTTCTAGCCTATTGTAAGTAATCTCTTAAAAATCTGAGAAAAAATCTACACCAGATTTTAATTTTAATTGGTTGTCTTTTTTTCGTGACATTTGACACTACAAGTTTTAGTTTATATATATAGAAGTAATTGTGCGCTAATATACTCAGGTCTATTTAGCACCTTTTAAGCGAAGCTATTAAAATTATTCAGCGGTCGAGTTGACCATGCAGCAGTATTCAAACTTACCAGAGCAAAACTCACAACTAAATGCCCATTCATCGACAGTTTTGACAACCATCGAACAACTTCGAGTCGAGTTGTGGCTCGAACGCAGTTTGAATCAACTGCAAAGTCGTCTTAACAATTGTCTAAGTTTAGCTTTTTCTGGGGAACGCCGATCAGCTTACTGCCCGCCGTTTCACGGCGGAGTACCGCTGACTGAAGATAAACAAGAAATCGTTACAGCAGAAATTTTTCAATCAGTAGTAACCCAACTTGCAATTGCAATTAATTCCAACATAATCGCCATCGCCCTTCCAGAGCGCGTATCGAACGCCATTGTTGAACCACAACAATCTGTGTGCAAGATTTGCTATATTTCTTGCGATTCAACAACTCCGATTCAATCATCAGCGTTAACTGTAACCCTCAATAAAGGTCAAGAAAGAAAGTTAACGTTAAATTCGGAGATACATATCTCAGAATTGCAGCAATTGGAACAACAACCACAAACCGCTTGGTGTTTGAGTAATGATATTCTTGGGACTGTTGCCTGGTTAATTATTTGTGAAAAATCTTCGATAAATTCTTCTTCTTTGAATGTTACCGAACAAATACCAAAATTAATGGTAAAAGCTGCACAAATGTGTATGGTAGCTTTAACCCAAGTCAAACAAATCGAATCGTTACAGCAACAAGCACAGCAACTAAATAATGGGAATCAAGAGCTACAGCGTACCAATCAACTGAAAAACCAATTTTTGGCAAATACGAGCCATGAGATTCGTACTCCTTTGAGTTCGATTATTGGTTTTACTCATTTGCTGTTAGCTCAGGGTTATGACCCAAACAGGCAGCGTCATCATGAATATTTAAACATTATTCAGTCTAGCGGTAAACATCTTCTGGCTTTAATTAACGATATTCTTGACTTATCTAAAATTGAAGCGAACCAGTTAGAAGTTAATTGGGAAAAAATTGATGTACCACAACTATGTCGTAATGTATTAGCACTGGTAAAAGAAAAAGCTGCAAATAAAGGTTTACAAATGCGTCTGGAAGTAGACGATAATGTGACAAATATAGTAGCTGACCCCTTAAGACTCAAGCAAATACTTTTAAATTTACTTTTTAATGCAGTAAAGTTCACTAAAACCGGAACAGTTGGTTTAGAAGTTAAGCTCCTTCAGGAGCAAAATGAATTTATGCGTTTCACAGTTTGGGACACCGGAATTGGCATTTCCGAACAGAATCAGAGCGAACTGTTTCAACCATATTTTCAAGTTTTTAACGATAATGAGGCTTTGAGTCAAGAAGGTACGGGTTTAGGTTTAACGGTGACTCGTAAATTGGTGGAAATCCACGGAGGATGGGTTGAAGTAAAATCCGTTGTCGGGAAAGGTTCGTATTTTACGATTGTGCTTCCGGTAACACAAAATCAAGTTGCTCAAGTAACCGATACAGTTGAAGAATGTCAACTCCAACACACTAGTTGTACTAATCGCAAAATCGCGACATATACAAAAGAAAAATCCTCAAATATATTACTTGTGGAAGATGACATACCCAACGCTCAATTAATTAAAACTTTTCTAGAAAGATTGAAATATCAAGTAACTTGGGTCAAAACCGCAGTTCAAATGTGGGATGCTTTAAAACAACAGCATTATTTCCTGATTTTAATGGATATTATTTTACCAGATGACAATGGTCTGGCATTAGTAAAGCAGTTACGAGAAAATCCACAATATTCTCATATTCCCATTGTCGCTCAAACTGCAATGGCAATGAAAGGCGATCGCGATACTTGTCTTGCAGCAGGAGTAAATGATTATATATCTAAACCGATTGATTTACCGCTTTTAGAAAAAATTGTATCTCAATATAATATTTTACTGGATTAATCAAAACAATTGTGGAGTCAGAAGTCGGGTTTTTATGACTATTTGTAGTATTAGGGATATTTAAATCGTAAAAACCCGACTTCTATCCGATTACTTATATTTCTCTTAAAATAAAAGAAATAAAGTTGTATAATTTTGCCCTTGGATTGGGACATGATGTATATAAAAAAACTAGAGCAATTAAAAGCTTTATTCAAAGATATGGAACAGGCTATAATTGCTTATTCCGGTGGGGTTGATAGTACTTTAGTCGCTAAAATTGCTTATGATGTCTTAGAAGATAAGGCTTTAGCAGTAACTGCTGTTTCACCAAGTTTATTACCTGAAGAATTGGAAGATGCCAAAATTCAAGCAGCAATAATTGGGATTGCTCATCAAGTTGTCCAAACCCATGAAATGGAAAATCCCAACTACACTTCTAACCCCGTCAACCGCTGCTATTTTTGCAAAAGCGAATTACATGATACCCTAAAACCTTTAGCTAAAAAATGGGGCTATCCTTATGTAATAGATGGAGTAAATGCAGACGATTTACACGATTATCGTCCAGGTATTCAAGCTGCAAAAGAAAGAGGTGCGCGTTCTCCTTTAGCAGAAGTTAATGTAAGTAAAGCAGAAGTTCGTCAAATTTCCCAACATTTAAATTTACCTTGGTGGGATAAACCAGCACAACCTTGTTTAAGTTCCCGCTTCCCCTATGGTGAAGAGATTACCATTACTAAATTACAACGAGTCGGCAGAGCGGAAGTGTATTTACGTAAATTAGGATGGAATAATTTACGAGTTCGTTCCCAAGATGATACAGCACGTATCGAATTACCACCAGAACAAATTCAGAATTTTATCGTAAATACAGATTTAAAATCAATCGTATCTGCTTTTCAAAAATTTGGTTTTATTTATGTAACTTTAGATTTAGAAGGTTATCGTAGCGGTAAATTAAATCAAGTTTTAAATAAAGAAACTTTACAATTATAGAAGTCGGGTTTTTAAGATAAATATCCATAACACCGCACAATCGTCGTAAAAACCCGACTTCTCACCCCACAGACTTCTTATTAATCGTTTATTGAGAATTAGCTACTATCAATTCTCCTTTTTGATTAATCTCGACACTGGAATCTGGAAAATCATGCTTATTTAAATAACGTACTAACTGTACAGTATTAAAATTTTGGTCAATGTAAGGAATTCCTTGTTTATCCATGCGTACCGGAATAATTTTCGCTTGTTCTAAGGTTCCTTCAGGAGTCATTTTAACTTCCAATATCATCGAATAACCAGCTTGTGCAACAGTTGATAAAGTCCGATATCCTAAAAAGTTTCCTAAAGAATAAGCAATCAATTTTCCTTTATACATTTCCATGGCTCTAGGTACATGAGGCCCATGTCCTAATACTAAATCTGCTCCTGCATCAATCATTGTCCGAGCAAATTGAATCGAATTTCCGCGATTTTCTCCATAGAAATATTCGGTTTTATTTTTAGTATGCAACGCCCCAGTTCCTTCAGCACCAGCGTGCATAGATATAATTACTATATTGGCTTGTTCTCTAGCTTTTTTAACAAGTGAAGTGGCTGTTTTTAAATCATGAATAGAATTATACATATCATAGGGTGCAAACCCAATCATGGCAATTTTATTATTATTTTTTTCTAAATAAAGAATTTTATTTTTATGACCTACTGTTTCGATACCAACATTTTTGAGATTGTTTACGGTATCCTTAAAACCTTCCATTCCAAAGTCTTTTGCATGATTATTGGCTATGTTAAATACATCAAATCCAACATCATCAAATAGCTTGGCATATTCTGGTGGAGAACGAAAAGCAAATACCTGTCCTCGACTAATATCTTTTGCTGAATAAGGATAATTAGTTAAAGTGGTTTCAAAGTTTCCAAATAGCAAATCTGCTCTATTCAAATAAGCTCTTACCGATTTTGGTATTAATTGATTAGAATCTGCTGGAAGTCTGTGGTTAGGATAATTTGTACCTGGAATCACATCTCCAACCGCTTGAATAACAATTGATTTTGCAAGATTTTGTTGATTAGTAATTGGGATTTTTACAGAATCTGTTGATGCTGATGGTGCTGCTGTCGTTTCTACTGATATTGCATTATCTGTTGGTGTTTCTACCTGAAGACGAGACAACAAACCCATACCAATACCCACAGCAAAACAACAACCAATAAAGCTCGCTGACAGCGACACTTTTAGCTTTTGATTTAACATATTTTAATCCTCACACTATGGCTTTAATTTAACTAAGTGCTTAAGGTCACTGGTTCAGTAGAATTCGCATTTTTTATACTACTCATGAAGGGGACTACGTGTTTATTACAGTTATACTATCCCTGCTGTGCTAATTTAGGAAGCACGTATAACCTAATTATATATAAATTTTACTATATCATCATGAGTATAATTTATAACTTTAAAATCATGATACTTTTATAGAATTTAAAGTTATATTCAACACTTAATTGAGTAAAATAATCAACTTTACAGATGTTTTGTACCATTGAAATAGACATTTAATTTATACTTAAATACAATCAATATTTTCCAAGTTGATTACGGATAACTGCTTAAATTTTGATTTTTAATAGACAAAGGATGAAACCCGCATTTCTCACAAACAAGAAGGAAGTTGGAAGTAGTAATGAGTAGTAGGAAAATCAATCCGTCACTCAACGCTTATCACTTACTTGTGAGAAATCCAGGGAAAACCCCTATAAATTGCGAATTGCGATTATTGGGCAGAAATTTGTAGTGGGAGCGTCTCGCTCCCTATGGGGCTTTTTACTCTAGGTAATCTAAATCCCGACTAGTTGTTTTGGGCGGTGGGAGCGTCTCGCTCCCTATGGGTATCACTCCCTATGGGTATCACCGAGTAAATTTTATGGTCTTAAGCCCCCGGATTTATCCGTAAATGTCCTGATTGTAGGCAATGTTGAAGCACCATTATTTTATTTATGGGGCAATAATTACGAATTACGAATTACGAATTACGAATTATATTCACTCCCTATTATCAGCAATCGAGTTTTTTGTTAACTTAAATTGCGATCGGCACGCGCTCTTCAAGGGCGATCGCGTAGTGTAAGCAAAGCTATGTCACAAACCCGATTTTTTTGAACATAACTTACTACTGCTTTAACTTCAAAGCTTCTTTTGCGGATACTCCTTCATTTTCCGTACCGAAATACCACAAAGCAGCAGCAGCTTCAGCACGAGTTACAGCTTTCTTCGGTTGCAACAAGGTTGTATAACCAAATACCCGACGAATATTTGATTGTTCGCCGTTTTGGTAATCTGCTAAAACGGCTCGCAGGGCTTTGGGGTCAATTTTTGCTGCATCTTGAAAACCCCAAGTTTGTTTAACTGCATCTAAGGAAGCATTAGGTAAACCTTGACGATTGTCAAGAGGAACTTTCCACAAAAGTAATTGTTCGCGGGTTAACGGTGCATCAGGACGAAATAATACTTGTGTAGAATCACCAGATAAAGCACTAGGAATTAATCCAGCTTCGGCTAATCCTTGAATTGCAGCAAAATCTGGGTCTGTTTTAGGAACGTCGCTAAAAGCGCTTTTGTTACCTTCAACAGCTAAGCGAATTTGCTTAGAAGGCGAGTTACTATACATAGCATTATTCGCAGCAACTAACCAGCGTGCGTATTGCCGACGAGTAATATTTGCATTGGGTTGAAACTCGTTTGTCGCGCTGTTAGTTTTTACAGCATTAGCTGGAACCGATAATACACCCAATGCTGCTAAATCCTGGATATATGGTTGTAATTCTTGGGGTGCTTTGTTCAAATCGTCAAATTCTTGCGACTCAATCACAGTTTGAGGAAGTTCCGATTGAATAATTGTATCTCCGGGTTGTACTGGACCGATAAAATCGGGATTATTTGTAATCGAAGGATTTGGAGTTGGGGTAGTTTGGGTAGTGGTGCTAGGTGAGTACTCAATTATTAATTCGCTACTTGTTTGCGGTTGATTTGGTTGTGTGTTCGCAACAGTTTTTGGTTCCACGGAAACCTTGAGTTCTGAATTATTACGCTGTGCTGTAAATTCTCCTTGTTGTCCATCTTCGGGTTGTTGGATAACTTCCCACTGATTTGAGCGAAATTCTTGACGATAAAAATCAACGATAAAATTACTGGGATCAGAACTAAGCCAGCGAGCCGATAATTTTCCTGTATTATCGTTAGTTGGGGTAACTGACTGTAATTCAGCATTGGGATATATGGGAATATCTTCAGGAAAATCTGCTGGTAAACTTGTTGTAGGTTGCTTTTGACTATCATTTACCTGCTTAGCACCGAAAATAACTGGATTCTCTGTCAATCTAGGATCAGCTTGTAAAGATTGCTCGATATTTTTGGCAAACGGAGTATTTGCACAGGCTGTTAAAGTTGAGAGAAATACAGCGAAACTTAAAAGTACACCTGGATATTTACAGTGCAGCACGGGAAATTATCAATAACACTTCAACTATTAACCTAGCGCAGAATATCAGTAGGTTGTTAGTTGATAGTTGATAGTTGATGGTTGTTGGTTGATATTTATTCTGTCTCTTATTACACATCT
>NZ_JADEWL010000173.1 GCF_015207665.1 Plectonema cf. radiosum LEGE 06105 | reverse complement strand
GTTGGGGGATGGGGAGGAATGAAGCCCCAACAACCAGTAGGATACAAGCCCTGCCCAATCTGGTCAATTGTCGTTGTGGTAAGGGATTTCACTGGCAATGCTGAAAAATGCTTTTTGTCATAAGTTATGTCACTATTGCAGCATTTCTGCAACCAGTTATTAATTACTTTTTATCCAAATTTGGCATGAAGCCGAGGTACGTGTGATTTCCTGCAATATGGTCTGAAAAGTCTTATTATGCAAGCGTTTGAAAATTTGTTACATCATAGTCAAAAACGCCTTTATTTGTGACGAGAAATCAAGGCTTTTGAAGGCATCTTGCAGGTTTTTGGTCACATCTCGGCTCAATGCCGGGTTGAAGCTAGAGGACAAAGAGGAGACTACAGCACTAAACGTATCAAATTTAACTCTAACAATAGTTGTTAATTTTTCGTTACATACTTATAAATTTTCTCGCCCACCTACTTAAATAAAAAGACAATTCAATATTAATTCAGAGTTATTTTATTATTTAATTGAAAGTAATACAACTTACTATAAATAGCAACTAAAAATACAATAATGTTTTTAAAATAATTATTATTTTAATCCATGTATTCAGAAAACATATATGTATGTTTTACATCGTAATATTTTAAATAAGTAGTTTTAATATTTGTCTTGCTATTGCAGTGACAATATATAATCTAACTACTAATTAAAATGACAGTTTCCCAGAAAATTTGCCTTGGTTTCTTATATGTTATTGCTGTAGGAACTGTCTTGCTGATGATGCCTTTTGCTACAGCTTCTGGTACGTGGAATAACCTGATTGTTGCTCTATTTACATCGACTTCAGCAGTTTGTGTTGTTGGATTAACTATAGTAGATACTGGGAACTATTATTCTTTTTGGGGTCAGTTAATCATACTAATACTTATACAGATTGGCGGATTGGGATACATGACATTTACAACCTTCTTAATCATGTTGACCAGACGTACATTTAATTTAAGACACAAAATTGGCATTCAACAATCCTTAGATAGACGCGAAATGCAGGGTAGCGGTCAAATTATTCGTTCAATTATCGCCACTACTTTATTTTTTGAAATTACAGGAATATTTTTATTATTGCTAGTTTTTGTCCCAGATTTTGGATGGGATAGAGGAATGTGGTTGGCTATTTTTCATAGTGTTAGTGCTTGGAATAATGCAGGTTTTAGCCTGTTTAAAAATAGTTTAATTAACTACCAATCATCAGCTTTATTGGTGTTTACAATTTCGTTTTTAACTATTTTTGGTGGAATTGGTTATCAGGTTATATTAGAAATGATTTTATGGCTACGCGACCCTTTACTTAGAAAGTCGAGAAATATAATATTCTCTCTTGATTTTAAAGTTGCTGTTAGTACAAGTATTTTTCTATTAATTTTTGGAACTATTAGTTTCTTTCATTTATTCGCTATACCCCCCGGATTGGACGGACATCGCCACATCGATTAAAAGTTCCGCAAAATGGCGGTGTCAGAAGTGCCAATTACAGTGTATACGACCCGGTGAAGACACATCCAAACTTACCCGCTCCGAACGGATGAAACGCACCCTCCAAACTCATCATTGGGACAGAAATCCATCAAATAATTCCAGAAGTAACCTTGCAGCGCTTTGCTCCGCCTGTCACCTTTTGTACCATCGTGGCGGTAAATCTAACGTTTCACCGGGGCAGTTATCTTTATGGTAAGCCAGCTTCTAAAAGCGATAGTTATAACGATTGGTGCTACCTTGTGTTTGAATAAGGGTATAGGTATTAGTTAATGTTAATTTGGCATAAATTTCATCGGTTTCACTAATAGTATAAGAACCTTCTCTAGTGCCACGGTCTTCGTTTAAGACATCAAAACCAACACTACGCTCAAAGCGAAACGGTACTGGATTACCCGACACCATACTGCGATTGATTCGCATAGAACCCACACGGATTAAAAAATCATCATGCGAAGGCGATCGCCGCAAGATTGGGTCGGGATATAGCCCAGGCTGCTCAATCAAAATTTGGTCGGCTCCCCATAATTCGCAGACTAGGGTAAATTCTAATCCTTCACCAATTTCGTTTAATTCGTAGTCGGTAAAAATGATATCGCCTTCAATTACACAACGCGCCACGCGGGTTGTTGTGTCCGGAGTTACTTGCAAACTGCGACGATTGATATAAGCCATAATTTTAACGACATGGTATTAATTAAAACTCGGCTCGGACTACACCTCCAAGTTTGGTGATTCCGGAATAAAAATTATCATTCTCCCAAAACCCATTCCCTTCCTGCCGCGATCGCAGCTTATCACCCTGAATTGCCAACTCCGAAGCGATACGCCCACATTTTTACACCTTGCGGTATCGCGCCCAACGTGAAATATTGAAACATTCATCAAACTTAGCACAGAGTTTGCTGGGGCTGGAAAATCCCACTTTAAGTGACCATTCCTCGCTTCGTGCTAAGAATGCATTCAAATCTTGCTCTACCTTACTTAGTTGGGCTTCAAACTTGGATTGCTCAAAGTCTATGTGAAATGCCCTATGTCCCTCATCCGACCATACGCGAACCAAACCTCCCACCTTTTCAACCCAAGGATTTGGATCGTGTCCGAGCCAAGGCGATGTACCTTTCTTCATAAAGCTCAGCCAATCTCGCCACCTTTCTAATCCGCAACAGCAACTTGGGCTAATTACTTTATTGTTAGCAGTTTTAGCTTGGATACCTCCGGGTAAAACTAAACTTGCAGCTTGAATAACTCGGTGTAACACATTGTTCGCGTTACCTTCACTTGAGATATTGTTGTAATCGACTAGTTGAGCAAAAACTAAACCGACCTCTGGGTCTGTCATCTTGCCATGCAATCGAATAAACGTAAATGGTTTGTAGTCTGCGATCGCCCACGAATATAATGGTTTGTTCTCATAATATGGGGCTTCTACTACAGCTTGAAGATGGGGATTAATATTCATATGCACACCCACTTTTTTGCTTGGAATTATACAATTAATTTTCTATGCCAAAAGCCCAGTCAAGTACGACCAGGCTTTGTAATGGGGTAAGTCCCCGTGGCTAATTATATTCGTTATTTATAATCGGTTGTTCTAGTGATTACTACCAGACCGAACTGAATGATTTCGGAAATAATCAGACTTTACCCCGAAATTAACGCCTAGTAAGGATTCTATCTTTTCAAGTGTTTCAATCGGTAAAGCTTTCGTTTCTTCGGCTTCAATTCTGTACCAGTTCATTGTCGTCATCGGCACCTGGCGATAAATTTCAGCTAGCGGACAACTATCGGCTTCCCGCTCTTAACGAATGCGATCGCCCAGGATGTCAACCTCAGCGATCAAGATTCGTCATAGGTGAGGGACGAAGACATTGCTTTTTAATTATTTGCTTTGTGTAGCGGTTGCCACATCCACTACCACCGGGGTGGGAAATATTATGAGGAAGATAGCCTTACCGATATATCTAAAAACCCCAGCTATTCCTTATTCCTCTATAGGTTATTGATAAAATTAAACCTTGGCACGTAGCTTTCGTTAATCTATAGTAAATTCTTTGGTGGATGAGTCATAATTAACTTCATGATCGACTCCATCTATTTCAAGAGTGGCACTAGCATCATAATCTAAATTTCTGAAGATTTTGAAAGTGAACCAGTTATTGCGGTAAAGAACTTAGTTGAAGTAGCAAGTGTTTATGGTTGGTATAAATTTAAGGAATTTATTGCAGCACTTAAGTACAGTACGCAGCAAAAACTTACAGAATTAGTTTTTCATATATTTGCAATATTTGATACTTCGCTATTTGACGAGTTTATTGTAGACAGTGGATAAAGTTCGATTGAATTAATTTAAATAGCCTGAGTTCGGGTTAAGCAGATTGGTGTAAAAGCCAGTCGAGATGAAGGTTTGGTTTTTTAGGTTGATGACAGTAAGCAATTAATCCGCAAAGAACGTTTACATAAAAATTAGTAAGGCTTCGATGTCTTGAATACTCAAGAGTACGAGATATTGTTTAGTTGGTCGTTAATAGTTTCGATAACCCTCGCGTTTGCGAGACAATAGCTTGTTATGAAGGCGCATTAATTTATTTTTCATATTGCGACGAAGTTTTGCGAAAAACTGAATTCCAAATTCTTCCAAAAGTAGAGAAGCAAGCTTTTGGGACACATAACCTCTAAACGCAATTCAAATAAAAATATTTGAAATTGCGGTAATGATTTTGATGATTTAACAGTGTTTTATGCCATTCTGCTTCAAAAACTTTGCAAAAATCATCTACATGGCAAAACAATACATCTAAACTAATACATAGGACAGATTGCTGAAAAAGTGTTATTTTCAGCAATCTGTCCTTTTCCTTATTCCGAACTCAGGTTAAATAGAATAAGTAAATATTAATTTTGTATTGATACTTTTAAATACAAAATTAATAAATATTGCCAATTGAGGAGTAAGGAAAGTGGAATATTTAAGTAAAACCTTGACGAGATTCAATACATACCCACTTTTTTTTATCAACTCTTTCCCAGGTTGCATTCCAAAATGGGGCATTCATAACTAATTTCCATGCGCCCCCTTCTTTTTGAGAAATTTATTCAAAATACGATAGTGTTTTGGTTTCTCCATTTTCTTTTTCGCCGTTGTAAAAAAGCTTGTCATTTTTGAAAATGTTAGCTTCCCCAAATCCAACGCAAATTTGTTGTGTACTAAGAGAGGCTATGCTATAACTGATAACGGTAATAAATAGGGGGGAGTGAAAAACTACATTAAAATAGCTTAAAACATATTATTTCTCAATTAATTTTGATATTGAAAATTGAATGTACAAAAAAAACTGCTGTTAATTCAGAAGATTGAGAGGATATTTAAGAGAATAAAACATCTGCATATAATTTAATTGATTATGACATTATTTTATTGTAATTACTTAGCTAAAAACTATAGGTAAACTTCATATAATTAATGTTTATATAAATTATAATAGTAATAATAAGATAGAACTACTATTAAGTATTTATATAAAAGAAAACTGCGACAAAATATGAATTTTATCATAACTGGAGTATTTATTTAGCTGTTATAATTTATGCAATATTTATAGCAGCTAAATACAAGTTTAAAAATGGCGCTTAGAAAAACCTTTTGGTTTAGGTCTTTGACTAGCCTTTATAAGATATTTTTTGATAGTAGAAAGTCCTTCTTCATTTTCTACGTCAAAAACGCTGATAGGTTTACATAATATTCGTTTATTCTGCATAATATCTGACATTATACGATGCCACGGAATAAGAGAAAGTAGCGATATTATTGTTGATGTTAACCAAGTACTAATTAATGCTGGGTTGATATTAAAATTTAAGCTGTAGTATTGTAATAATGCGTATCCTGCAATTTCTTTTAATATATCTTCTCTACCTAGAGTAAACACATATTTACAAGCTTCTTTGGCACAGCGTAGTTGAATTTGTTTATAGGCGATTACTTCCATCATTTGATTATATTCTGCATTACCAACATTCCATTTGTGTGGTTGAGATTCGGAGAAAATTTTATTCACTTTAGCTTGAATTAAAGATTCTATGACAATCCAACTCCGTTTGGTAAGCCGAATAATTTCTAATAGATAGTCATTGAAGCATATTTTTTTGCCACTACAGTGAACTTTCAATTTATATGCTATCTCAGAAAAACTTCTGTTTTCAAATGTCTCATTTTGAACGCTTTCGCCATGAATTCCAATATCTAATATTTTTAAAAACCTTCTTTTGAATTCTGCTAATATTTGTTTTCTATCAGTTATTGAAATAGCAGTTTTGGGACTATTTGATTCTTCATTTTTGTCAGGACAGCCTATCCCAACACCAGGGAAATGTCTCCCCTTCAGGCAATTCTTTCACCTTTTGCCAAACAAACTTCTCCCATACATGATTGACATCTCGGAAGTTCGTCAAGGTAAGTATTAAAATCAGCAAGCGATGGTGGTATTGCCAAACTCGTTCTTAGACTAATAGCTTTTACAGGCATATTGGTTGATTAAATTCATCGTATATGCCCGTAAAACAATCTCTTAATAAAATTAGTTGTGCTGTATTTTTCTACAATAATATCGATTATCTTTTTCCCAAAAGGCAGTATCACCACTTATAAAATCGGCATATATTTGCTCATCATCCCATTTGCATAACATTCCAAAACATATTGGCGGAAGAAAGTTTAGATAATAATGATAGTAATCAGCATCAATCCCAAGTTTTTCTCCTTTCTCAAGTTTGTGATTAAACTCCTCGCTAATCCACAAAGCGCAATCATATTTGTATGGCTCGTTAGAAGTTTTAACGGTTTGTGGTTGTCCCCTACGTCCTTTAGGGATTATTACATTTTCTTCAATAGTATCGTCCTCTTCAACATTATCCTCGCTGATATTATCGGTTTGATTATTACTAGAATCAGAATTAGCTACAATTGCTTGCTGTTGAGATTGTATTTCTACATCAATTTCGCCGATGCGGTTCCATATTAGCTGTAGTTTATTTTCAAATTCAAATGGTTCTCCTACAAGTTTGTTGAGTCGCGTTAATTCACTCTTTTTATTGTTGATTGACCTTTCAATTTGATATTGGTAATCAGATAAATTATCAATAAAATTATTGATTAGTTCTCAGGACTTACGCAACTGGCACAAGCAATGGTGCGCGAAGCGCACCGAGCGCCTAAAAAACTATACAGAAAACATCGCGACATCTGGGCGTTTTAGCTGCTCGATTAGATAATTAGAAAGTAAATTATGCTTGATTTGATAGACAGTTTCACCTGTTTTATACGCTAAATTCTTGAGCCTAAGCCAAACTAACATGGCGCAAGCAATATGATTTCTTTGAAGGCGGGCTTTACGACATTGACATGATTCAATACCAGTCAATTGCTTTATTTCTCGATGAAACTCCTCTCGGAGCCAACGAACTTTACACACCTCTTGTGCAACATCCGTAGAACTTTGAGATAAATCGTTGGTTGCGATATAATCCGTTTTGTCGGTAGAGACAATTACTCGGAAAAGTTTTACCTTTTTATTGCCAGGAAAACCCTTAACTTTTAATATTTTACCATCTTCTAACTCTTCATCACTCCATTCCAAATTTTTGATATTTTTATATTTTTTCTTGCCAAAACTATCATCAACTAAACGATTTATTTTTAAAGGACAATAATAAATTTTTTCTAAACTATCGATATAAAGCATTAAGCTGTTTACCGCATACCATGTATCCATTAAAACCGTTTCAAAGGGTAGATTTCTTTGATATACAAGACCTAGCAGCATATTTTTAACATGGTCAACCTTAGTTAAACCATCATTTTCAGGATTGAAGATACGTTAGCGAAGCGTGTCCCGAAGGGACATTAATCTATTACCCAAAAGTTAAGACTTTTAGGATTAACATATATGCAACTGACTATTCCAATGCCTTTGACAATGCCATGTTCATTACCACTGTATTGTCTTCGTACTATCTCAATTTATTCAGAAAATCTTTTGTCCAAAACTGTATCATCAAATATAATATAAGCATCCTCGTCAATGACAATTAAATCTTTCACATTATCCCAAAGTAAACGAGGAGTTAACTTTTCATTTTTTAAATAATAATTGATTTTATCATGACTAATGTTTTCCAAATGTTCTGCAAGATTAGTCATTGTATAGTTAATTTGACTGCTAAGTAAATATTGACAATAATTAAGTTTAGTAAATTTCATCGAGAACCAACCCTTAAATGCACCCTTTATCTATTGTCTCATAAAAATTGAAACAGCAAAATACGCATTAATTATTATTATTATTATTAATCCAAGCCATACTCAATAAAATAATTCTTTTCATATAATACATAAGTACTATTCATTGGCGATCGCACTGTGCCGGTTGCGTAAGTCCTGAAAGCCTTAAAAAACGGGGCTAATAGAATAACCCAGCAATGATTCGCAGTCATTACTGGGTCAATCGTTCACCTGCCAAAACGAGCTTCGTAGGAACGTAATGGCAGAAATATAAAATTTTTACTTACTCTTATGTTACCAAATAATCCTCAAAAAATCTCGGCTGAAACTTACATTAACGTTCCAGCTACAAGTAACTTTCCAACTCCCCCGGTAATTCAACCAACGCCATATGATTACCTAGCATTACTACCAGCAATTTTGACAGCTTTAA
Source organism: Plectonema cf. radiosum LEGE 06105 (assembly GCF_015207665.1). Lineage (GTDB taxonomy): Bacteria > Cyanobacteriota > Cyanobacteriia > Cyanobacteriales > Nostocaceae > Rivularia > Rivularia radiosa_A. Next base: position 4,444 of record NZ_JADEWL010000173.1, on the reverse strand, counting down.
CCCCATTGATATTAGGATTGAAGAAAAAAGATAAGGATGACGAAGACAAAGAATAGATAACGTTGGAAGTGCGATACGCGAAGCGTCGCCCTTCGGGCTATCGCTATCCTAAATAAGTAGGCGATCGCGCCGTACTACCTCATTTTTTTTCACAACCTATTCCGTTACCATCACCGTCAAAGCGGTGGGGGTCTGGTGGTAGGACTTTGAAGTTACGTTCTTTAACGTCCGAGCATTGTAAATCGGGTGAACCTTTAGGTATGCATAAATCTGGATAAGCAGGGTCACAGTTTTGTCTAGATGAGGTAGTTGAATTATTATTTAGATAAGTAGCAATTGCAATAATTGTCCCGATTACTGTTCCAATTATTGTTACGATTGCTAATGTTTTATCTAAAGATTTTTTTGATTTCTTAGCTGGGGTAAGATGAATTTCTTCAATTTTATTACCCACAGGAGATAGCACAATATTTCTATTGTACTTTTGGTATTCCTCTGCCTCTACACGCATACGCGCTGAAACAGTATCTCCGTTTAAATCGGCATTAAATTGATAAAATCCTTCGCTATCAGAGTGAACAATATATGATTTACCATCAAGTTCGAGAGTTACCTTTGCACTGTCAACAGTTTTATTTTCATTATCTAATACACGTCCTGTATAAGTATTGCTAGTCATATATTCGCCTCGATATAACAAGATAAAATGCTTGAATTGTAGTTTTTTTTAGCCTGAAGATTTACAACCAGACTTAGATAAAAGTAGAACTCAACGCAAATGATTTTAAAAATAAATGCGCTCAGGTGAAGTGATGTCAGTATTTAGATATGACAAGTAATTTAATACTCATGCCAAAACGCTGCACTCCAAGAGTTACGCAACGAATTGTCTTGTATTAAAAAACATTTCCTTTAACTAGAAGCCAAGCAAATAGGGGGTAATAATGACTTAAGTATCAAATTACTAACTTTTACATTATCTACAGGTGTCATCAGTACAATTCCTGATTTTATATAAAATTTATAAAACTTAATGAATAACACTTTTAGATACTGTTAAAGTCTTGATTTTAAAGCATTTTGGTTTTACATTGTGCAAAAAATATTACTTATATAACTAAAGTAGTCTCAGTAATTATTCTACTTTACTACCGAGAGAGCCATTCTTATTAATAGAACTGATGGTTAAAATTTTGCTCTTGACAAAAAATATAAAAGATATGCGATGCCTATGGCGGAGTGATCGCTCATCGCTCCTTTGGGTGCTGGCGCTGCGATCGCGCTTGGTCTTGGAATGAGTATTACAGCCGTTTCTCTGAAGGGGCGAGGTAAAATTCATATCGTTTTAGGGTAGGGAGCAGGAGAAAGATGCACCTTATAAAGAAAGCAATACGCTGTATTTCCAATGCAACCAAAAACCCCAACATCGAGTCGGGGTTTACTTTCAATAAAATATGATTAATATGCGTTTATATATAGTTTTAGCAATCGCTAATAATTACACACATACCCAAAGCTTGCCAAGTCTGGGGTCCGACAATTCCATCGACAAGAACTGTTGGATCATGGTCATTACCTCTTGCTTGAAACTCTTTAACTGCATCTTCTGTTTTTTTACCGAAGAAACCATCAGCTTTTAAAGAGCCAAAATTATATTGACGTAAACGTGTTTGTAGAAGCTTTACAGACTCAGAAGCTGTTTTTTGACGGTCATCACGACGTAAAACTGGCATTCTGTGGCAAGGGGTTAGTTGCTCTACATTTACTGTTTGCATTGTAGTGTTTTCCTAATTTTTATAGTTGAATTTACTGATGAGTTTAGATTCATCCTGCCATTGTTAAATTCCAGAATTTCAGCAAAAATATCTGAAAAAGCTTTTAATTAAATGTTCCCTTGATCTTAGATGCCGATAAAATCTCGTAATGTAAGGATTGTGGAAGCAAGGCGATTGCCCTTCCAGGGCGAGTGTTAATAAGATTTCCCTTCCTTGTAGATATCGCACAAAAGTTTATTTTATTTAAGTAATGCAGTGATTAGTGAATGCAGTAATGCAGTAATAGATGAATTAATGATTGTAGTTTATACATTTATCTGGTATATAAAGCATTAATCAAACCTTCAGCTTAATTACTTAACGCAGTAATTAATGCAGTAATGCAGTATGGCAGTAATATCGTTAATTAATCAAAAGGGTGGCTGCTCTAAGTCTACAACCGCTGTACATCTGAGCTATTGGCTATCAAGTAAAGGTCATTCTGTACAGCTTATAGATGCTGATGCCCAAGGTAGTAGTTCGGTGTGGCTCAAGTCGATGGAAGATAATTCAATACCATTTACAATATTGCGATCGCCTGACGAGCTATTAGAACAAATTCCCGAACTTACAGCGAAGTGCGATTATTTAGTTGTAGATGGTCCGGCGGGTTTAGCTGAATCTAGTAGAGCAATTTTATTTCGTACCGATTTGGCAGTAGTACCTTGTCAACCGACTGGGTTAGATTTGCAATCGGCTAGCGATGCAGTACGGTTAATCAAGCAAGCTCAATCTGTAAGAGGTGGTGCGCCTAAAGCAGCAATATTTATCAGCCGTGCGGTGAAAGGGACTAAGTTAAAAGACGAAGCGATCGCACTGTTATCTAAAACCAAGGAAGTGACCGTTTTAAAAACCGTGATCCATCAAAAACAGGTAATAGCCGATACATTTGGTCAAGCGGCAACAATTTGGGATTTATCGGGGCGTTCTGCTACTGAATCGGCGCGGGAGTATGAAAAATTATTTACAGAAATTGTGGGGATGATTAAATGAATAAGAAAAGAAAATCCCTCGATGATACCTTGGCTTCGGAATTTGTTTACGGTCAAAAGGCTGTTGAACCACAACCAGTAACTAATGAAGTTGAGGAAGAAATAGAAATAATTGAAGAACCAGAACCACCACCTAAAAAAACTACAGCTAAAACTACTAAAACCAAAAAATCATCAATTGTGTCTAAACTGCAACAAGAAAGCGTTAAAGAAGCAACGGTAAGATTAACTGTAGATTTACCTCAATCAATGCATCGTAAGTTGTCTATGCTAGCGGCTTCTACTGGTAAGAAGAAGGCTGAGATTGTCAGGCTTTTGCTGGATGAAGCGTTGGAAGAAGTAGATGATTAATTAAGTAATGCAGTAATGCAGTATATAAATAAAGGAGGGGAAGAGTTTTATAGAAATAAATCTGAGATACTAATTTTAGGTGATAGGAATATTTAAAAGTTAAATTCACCACTTACTTTAACCATCCGATACCGCGCAAAACTTTGCAAATCAGTATAGTGACGAAAATTGAGTTTCAAGTGATAAATAATACAATATTTTTACAGTCTTTTTAAGAACAAACGATTAGGAGTATTTTCAGCAAGTGAAGAAACATTTATGTTAAACAATTTACAAATACCAAATGAACTCCGAAAAAAAGTACACAAAGAGCTTGAAGCAGGAGAAACTATAAAATGGGTTGAGCAACCCATACCTCGTTTTTTTACAGCATCTTCTATAAGCAGTATTTTACTCGGTATTCCTTCGACAAGTTTTGCCTTATTTTGGATATGGGCTGCATTGGGATTCAAATTTCCAGATATAAGAGAAGGAATACAATTTCAGCATCTGTTTGCTCTTTTTGGTCTGCCTTTTGTACTTATTGGTTTTGGAATGCTATCTAGTCCTATATGGGTGTGGCTAGCAGCGCGAAAAACAGTTTATTTAATTACAAATCGACGAGCTATCTCTATTCAAGGTGGTGTGTTTACTATTATAAGAAGCTACTTACCTTCTGAACTAAAAGATATATACCGGAAAGAGCAAGCAAATGGATCGGGTGACGTGGTTATCTCCGTTCGGCTCCTGAGAAATAGTGACGGATATCAAAGAAGTGAGGAGATAGGATTTATGGGAGTTCGCAACGCACAAGAGACTGAGAAGATGCTGAAGCAGTTGGCTCAAAATACGTGACGCAAGTTGCAATTAAGAAAAAATTAGATTTGTTTTAAACAATGGATTGAAAAATGCTTGTGTGGTAATAGCTCTACTAGAGTAGTGAATCTCACCTAAATGAGAATACCAAGAAAGCTTGGTAACTTGATTGGTAATCGCACAATGCATCTCATAACGATCGCTATCTTGAGGCTTATTATCAATCATGGCACTTGGCACTGCCTAAATAACGGAGTATCATCATAAATTCCGACAATACGTTTGTACTGCACATTCCACTTTTAATAGAGTTGTCACCTGATAAAACCGCTCGTTCAAAGTTTGAAGTTAAATCGGTTAAGAAGCGACAAGCCTAAATTAATTTTTAAGAAGAATATATCAACATTTACGATGTCCAATATTCTTGCTCTTGAAAAAACTTTTACTTCTGCTCTTGATTTTGCTTTTTCATACTCAGCGCGATCGCTCGAA
>NZ_JADEWL010000172.1 GCF_015207665.1 Plectonema cf. radiosum LEGE 06105 | reverse complement strand
CCCATCTCCCCATCCCCGTTAACCCAATCAACATCCAAAGGAGAATTAACACCGAGAGCTTCACGAGGTAAAGGAGGTAAACCAGCATTTCGAGTAAAAATAAATTCGCTTTGATTTCCTCCACGGGGTTTGCAAACTTGAGAGATTTTCGTATCAACTGGTATGGTTGGCAACTCGATTAATTCCGTTGGAGGTTGTATATCAATCCCATTAATATTTAATTCACCGTTTAAATTAGGATTTTGTTGAGAAATTGCGGTAATATCGCTGGTTAAAAGTTGTTGGGGATTTAATTCCCTGGGGTTACTGGTGGCTAAAAGTGTGATTAACTCATCTCGACTGCGTGGTTGAATTCCCAAAATACTATTAGCATTGATATTAACTTGACCACCACTACCTGTAAAAGCATTAGCAGTGATGTCGCTATTTTCATTGTTGACGGCAATTATGAAACCATCGGGAATATTAATAGTTATATTACCACCATCGCCATCAAGTTGGGCAATTCCAGCATTGGTAGAGATTTGACTGTTGCGACGCATTAATAGTAAATCTTGTAACTGGAGGTTAATATTGCCTCCCTTTGCTAAGTCGGTTTCAGATACAAGTTTGCCTTGATTGTCTAAAAGTATAGAATCGGCAATGATATTAATTTCTCCTGCATTTCCTAAATTACTTGTATTGCCGACAAAATTAATAGTTGGTGGAAATTTTGGGAATAAACTGCTGACAGTAATTTCAGCTTCATCTCTAACAATCAATTGCTTGGTAGAAATTGTGATTTTTCCAGCATCTGCTGAATTTGATGTTCTAGATACAAGGGTACTGCTCCTATTTGTTGCTGATTTACCAACTAATTCTACAAATTGAGAAGCATTTACAGTTAAATTACCAGCTTTCCCCGTTGCTAAAATAAATTCTGAATTATCACTTCCAGGTTGAAAAGAAGTTTCTACTGATATTATTGCTCCATTAGAAACGAGTAATCTACTTGTATTAATAGTAAGATTTCCTCCATTTCCCTCACCAGCAGTAGCACTAATCAAACTACTAGCTAAAGTAATATCTTGGTTGATAAATTCACCAATTAATTCTACAGAATCAGTAGCATTTACAGTTAAATTTCCAGCCGCACCTTTACCTGAAGTAAAAGCTAGTATTTGAGCGCCATCCATAACAACTAATTTTGTTGCATTAACTGTGATGTCTCCAGCATTTGTGTCATCTGTTGTTGCAGTACTTAAAATCACGGGATTCCCGACTAATTCTACAGAACTACCTTGTAATCGAATACTACCACCGCCATTTTTACCACTCGTATTTACTATCGATCCAATGGTCGAATCATCAATATTTTGTCCAATTAATTGAATATTTTGAAAATTTTCTACACCTTCATAACCCAAAACCCAACCTTGATTGGTTAAATTAAGTTTAACAAAACTGTTAGGAGCAACACTCCCCAATTCAATTCTTCCTGAGTCTACGGTTAAATTACCACCTTCTAATGTTATATCACCGCCAATCAACGCTAATGTTTGACCTGTGGATACTTGTAAACCAACAGGTTGACCAAAGAAATTAGTTGCACCATTCAAAGATGCTTGGGATTGATTACTAATGGGTGCAGCTGTGGCACCAAATTGCAATCCCGTAGGAACGTTTATAGTTAATAAAGGTGTAGTTTGGGGTTCTGTAGCGCTGAATTTGGTACCATCAGCAAAGTTAATACTATTTGCGGTAGTTGCGAAAAAGGAACCATTAATATCTAAAACAGCATTTTTTCCGAAAATAATCCCCGACGGATTAATTAAAAATAAATTTGCCGTACCATTAGCGCGAATTGTACCATCAATATTAGAAATAGATTGACCTGTAATCCGGGTAATAATATTTTGAATATTTGCAAGATTGTTAAAATAAGCTGTTGAACCAGTAGGTACGGAGAAGTTTTCAAAGCTGTGGAATAAATTACTTCCCGCTTGGGTTCCACCTCCAATAATTTTAATATTATCTTGTGTTGTAATGCTCGAATTATTTGGTAGAGTTGCATCGGGAACGATTTGGGCGCTAACAGAATTAGCGTAAATGACTATAGTCGTAAATGCTAGTTTGTGAAAGCAATGCTTCGGAAGCATAATTTATTCCTATATTGCACTTTTAAACAAAATACCACAGTTGTAAATATATCAAAATAATATCCCCGACTTCTATTCAAAAGTCAGGGATATAAATACTTGTTGAGCGTTATAACTAAATAATTTTATTTGGCTAATTTTTTCGTACTCAAAACATAATTAGCAAAAGTTAACACCTACACCAACCTATAGAACAGGGATAGCAACATCTGATGCTAAGCTCTTTACCAGGTATTTCTCGTAAAGCGTCTTTCAGTTCCTGTTCTTTAATATAATCTGTGTTTCGGATTTGATTTAAGTCAAGCATAACTTCAATTCTCAAAGTTTTTTCAATCAAACCTTTGCGAGCAAAAAAATCAGGTAGATTCGAGTTTTTGATTGCTTCCTCCATATGTTGATCAATTTCTTCCTTTAATTGCTTGATTTTATCCATGTTGATCATTAGTCCTTCGCTGTTTTGGGTTGGTTGCAATGGTTGCGCGGTCATAATTTTTTCTCCTTATAGTTGCTAGATTTGTAGACTTAATGCAATTTAGTCTTACGCTTTTTAATAGATGCAAAAAGATTTAACTTATGCAGTTGTTGGTGAGTGACTTACAAATAGATGTTTTTTCATACAAGTTTATGCTAATTAAATAGCTGTATAAAAAGAACTTGAAGTAGAGAGTCAGAGGGAAATACTATTAACTTTGCTTGAACTGCATAAGTTACATATTTATTTTCTATGAATCATATAGACACTTTGATAAACTATCTAAATTAGCTTAATCAACAATTAGTTTGCTTGATGTTTAATTTTTAGATAAAGGTAACTATGACTTTTTGCAGGAGAATTATTTTTATGAAAAGAAAAAACTTAAACATAATTATATTTAGCTTGATTCCATTATTAACGGCGATCGCCATCACAACCTCGAATCAATCAGGACTAGCATCGCAAACACAAGTTAGTAGAAATGCGCCGAAAATACCAATACAGTTGAATAAAAAGCAACAAAGTGGCTCTAATCGAGGAAGACCAACTAGAAGAAGAGGAATGGGTAGCCGTAACGGTTGTCCTGCTACAAATATACCACTAACTGCGTTAATTCCGGAAAACAAAGTAGGTAAAGTAGTGGAAGCAAATCCCACATTTTGGTTATTTATTCCGTATCAACCAAGCAAGATACCTATTAACGGTGAATTTGTTTTGCAAGATGAAGCTGATAATAATGTATATCAGACTGATTTATCAATTGATAAAGGTGAAGGTATTTATAGCATTAGTCTCCCGGTTGAAAAATCTTTAGAAACGGATAAAATATATCAATGGTATTTTAAACTATATTGTAAACCCGATAAATCATCTATTCCTATTTACGTGCGTGGATGGGTGCAAAGAGTAGCACTTCAACCTTTACAACAAAAGCAGTTAATTGCAAATTATTCACCTGAACAACGCTTTGCTTTCTACGTTGAAAATGATATTTGGTATTCAGCTTTAACGGAATTAGCTCAACTCAAACAAGCAAATCCTGATAATAGAATTCTTGCAAAATACTGGTTACAATTGCTCAATAATATTGATTTAAAAGAGTTATCAAATAAACCAATTATCAGTTAACAGTTAACAGTTAACAGTTAACAGTTAACAGTTAACAGTTATCAGTTATAATGCATAAGTTAAACATGATTAGTGTATCCGTGATTGATGAATAGCTTGGCATATAATAAAGCGTATCGGTTTGCTATCAGGATTGTTAATGCATACAAATATCTGATAAAAGAGAAAAAAGAATTTGTTTTATCCAAGCAATTAATTAGAAGTGGTACATCTATCGGAGCAAATATAGCGGAAGCGAATGGAGCCATATCAACAGCAGATTTTTCTGCTAAAATATCTATTGCTTACAAAGAATGTCTAGAAACTAAGTACTGGATTTCTTTATTAAAAGATACAGGGTATTTTGATGAAAAATCATTTCGCAGCATATACGAAGATGCAGACGAAATCGGTAAAATACTCTTCTCCATCCTAAAAAAAACAAGAATGACTGATAACTGATAACTGATAACTGATAACTGATAACTGTCAAAGCCAATTACCAATTAATACATAAGGACTCCAAATCATGGGTAATTCGGTATTTTTTAAAAGCTTAATTTGAGCTTGCTGTAAAGCCTTTACTTTATTAAATTTATTATTGAGTAATTCTTGATAAAATTGACTCATGAATTCAGCCGTAGACTTATCCTCAACAGCCCATAAGGTAGCTAATGTACTTCTTGCACCTGCACGTATAGCAATTCCAGAAAGTCCTAAAGTTGCCCTTTTGTCTCCATCTGCCGTTTGACAAGCGCTAAGAACTAATAATTGAATAGTTTGAGAATCTGTATTTGTATTAATTTGAAATAACCGTTCCAAGTCTTTGAGTTTAAGTAGTTTATTCCAAGCAAGAATATAAGTTTCTTCTAAGTTTGAACTAAAGTTACCGTGAGTGGCAATATGAACTACTGTATATTTAGCAGAATTAATTTGTTTTTCTAAATTGATATCGGTAAATGATTGATTCAAGAGTTTTTTATTATTCGGTATTTGTGATTGAATTTTTTGTAATTCAAATTGTACATTTATCAAAGGATTAAATTCTTTATTTTCAATTAATCGCTTTTCGGTGACTCCAGCCATCAGAATATTTAAATCTTGTTGTTGTAAAGGTTTTGGCTTTAACATTTGCAAACCTGGAGTTAGAGCAATAGCATATTTTTCAATTAAATATTTTGGTGCTTTTCCCGATACATTATTATCATAAAGTACAGCCATGGGAATATTTTTAAAATTTCCATCCAAGACAAATACTAATGTTTCTATATTGTGTTTTTCTAAATCTACTTCTAATGGTCGAATTAACCAATTATAAACTTTTGCGGATATTTTTTTTACTTGATTAATTTGTTCTGGTTGTCTGAGGCTATATTGCAATTTTTCTAAAGTCTCTTCAACTTCATTTGCTGGAATAAAAGTTGTGTAATGATTAAATTGATTTTGATTGGGAAGTTTGAGAATTATTTCCAAACGGTTTTCTAAAATAATTGGATAAATAACTGCTGCTGTGGTATCACTTTGATCAACTACCGTATCAATAATTTCTGGTTTAGCTTGTAAACAAGCTTCTTGAAAATAGTTTTCGATTTCTCTTAATTGCAATGCTTCAATGACATCACGAGCTTGTTTGAGATTTTTCTGGTTTAAATTTGTTTGATTTATATTCTGGAAATTGGGTGATTGTAAAAGTAAATCAACTAATTGTCTGTATACTGGTTCAACATTATCTCGAAATGAAAATTGAATATCTGGATGGAGAATTAGTAAATCACTCCGTAAATCATTAATATTATTAACAGCTTGAGAATAATAATTTAAAGATTCAGTAATATTGTTTTGAACTTTATATATATATCCTAACTGCCATTGCCAAAGATAAGCAATATCTTTTGCGTCTATTGCCAAAGCTAAATTAACAGCTTTTTCACTTAATTGTTGAGCATAATTTAAATTATTTGTTTGTAAATAGACGCTACCTAAAACACCCATTCCGTAAGATTGTAATCTCGTATCTTCCAAAATTTCTGCTTGCTTAATAGCTACGGCTATAATTTGAGCTATATCTTGCCATTCTGGTGCATTATTAGGACTAATTTGTTTTAAGAATAATAAATTTTCTGCTAAATGTATACGAGAATTAATCGATGTTTCTGATATAGGTAATTTATCTATTATCAACTGTAATTGAGAATATAATTTACCAGCGTTTAAAAATTCTTCAAGTTCTATTAATATACTGAGTAAATTTAATTGTGCTTTAACTTTGATTACAGGTAATGTTGATATATTTATAGTCTTCTCATAGGTTTTTACGGCTTGTTGATATAATTTTCTCACCTCTGGTGAAATTGGCTTACTAACATAAAATAATGGTGCTATTTTAGCAAAATTTGTTGTATTTTGTAGACGATAATGCAATCTATTTCCCTTGGCACGTTGAGCATTGCCTAAACTTAGTAATATCTCAGATATTTGAGTATTATATTCATTAAAATTAAAATTTAATTTAATTTCTTGTGCAATTTTATAGCTTTGTTGCAAAGTATTTAAGGAAGCATCAATTTCACCTAAATGTAATTGAACATCACCAAAACTTCGTAATGCTGTAACTTTTATCATCGAAGCTGGTTGTTTATCTAATTCTGGAAGTAACTCTGCTAAAATTTTATGAGCTTGACGATAACGTCCTAATGCTTGTAATGCTAAATTCTGATTGATTAAACTCCGGATTTTTTCATCTTTAAAATTTACTCGTTGATAAATAGTCGTAGCTTGTTTCCAATTATCCAAGGCTAGTAAAGGTTTTCCTAATGTTAATTGTAAGTTAGCTTGAATATCTATAATTTGAGCAAATACTTGTAATTTATGCTTTGATTGCTGATAATCTGGTTGATTTTCTAATAATGTACGACTTTGGATAATATAACTCAAAGCCTGCTGATATTCTCCAATTTGCTTGTAAGTTAACGAAAGATTGCTCAATGCAATAGCTTGTTTAATTTGATTCCCTTGATTTTTAAAAACTTGTACAGCTTGCTTTAAAACCGCTATCGCATCGTTAAACTTCCCTGCATCATGAAGTATTTTACCTTTATCCAGTAAATTTTGTGGATTTATCTCATTTTGAGCAATATAAGTAGAATCATAAATATCTTGGTAAATATATTCAGCATCAGCTTTGGGAGCTAAAACAGGAATGAAAGTAAATAAAACTGCCAGAGCAAATAAAATTATTGTAGAGAGCCATTTTTGATATCGCATCTTTTGGCTTTTTTTTAGTTACATATCTTACCTTATAGTAATTCTGGGCGGAATTGAGATTAAATTACTTCACTTTGAGTACAGGAGTTAAATTTTCTGGAATTCCAGCCATTGCGATCGCGTTACATCCGAGTTTGTAAGCAAAATCAATTGACTCACCAGCAGCTAAAGCGCTGTAGAAACCCACTACAAATTCAATCGCAGCTTTATCTCCGATGGCTTTATTCATCCCGATTACGTAGGGAATATATTGTGAAATTGCCGTTGCTTGCACTTCGGAATAACAAGCATTCAAAATCACACATTCTATACAAAGTCGAGTTTTTTCACTTTTCGGAAGCAAGTACGAGTCAGAATCGCGTTTCTAAAATCGGAATTTTTCAGATTTGCCAAGGTAAAATTTGTATCAGTTAAATCGGCATTGCGAAAACTTGTACCGCCGAACGCCGCAAAAGCAACAGCATAATTACGGATGATAGCGTGCTTTTTATCTCCTTTGATAGCTCGCCAACCAATATAAGAACTTGCGAAGGCGAAGGCTCCGGCTCCTAAAGCAGCTTGTATTCCTTGGCGGATGATAATGAAAAAGTGTTGCTTTCAGAATGTTGGAGACGTAGCAGTGCTACGTCTCTACATTAATGATAGGTTTGTCACAAAATTAATTTGCAGCAGAAACCGCTGACTTTTCAACCATGCGTATTCCTTCCATTTTCATGACTACGCCCTTTGCAGGAGCCAAAGTCACTCCCCGACGCTGAGGTTTTTCGGGTTGATTATCTGCTAAAGCCAAATTGTAACCAGAAACTACTTTGGCTAATACCAACTTCATTTCAAATTCCGCTAAAGCATAACCAATACAGCGTCTAGCTCCAGCACCAAAAGGCATAAATTCATAAGGTGAAAATTGTCTTTCGATAAATCTTTCTGGTTTAAATTGCTTAGAGTCTGGGTATAAATCTTCTCGATGGTGCAGGAGATAAATACAGCCCCAAATCTCGTTACCTGGTTCTATTTGATATCCTAATAATTCTACAGGTTCTTGCACTTCTCTGACAAAAGTTACTAATGCTACGGGATAAATCCGCAAAGTTTCGTTACAGACTGCGGTGAGATACGGGAGCCTAGATATATTTATGGGGTCAGGGTTTTCTCCCAAACTATCTAATTCTTGCAGTAACTTTTCTCGCACTTGGGGCTGTTGATAAATCCAGTATAATCCCCAAGCCATAGCTGTAGCAGTAGTTTCGTATCCAGCAAGCAGCAATGTCATCAATTCATCGCGCAACTCTTGATCTGTCATGGAGTTACCGTTATCATCTGTTGCAGACATCAATAACGAGAGGATATCAACACGAGTTGTATTATCTAATTGAGAACGCCTTTCGTTAATCTCAGTATAAAGCAATTTGTCCAACTGCTCTCTTTGCCGTAAAAAATTACCCCAAGGACTCCATTTACCCAAATCTTTTTGTAAAACCGGAAACAATAAAAAGCCAAAAGCCAGAGGTGAGCGGAACAAATCCAGCATCGCAATTGTTAATGACTTAATTTGTTGATAGCGCTCTCCTTCGTGCAAACCGAATACAGCCTGTAACATCACGCCCAGAGAAATTTCTGATGTCACATCACGAGCAGTAAAAACTCTATCTTGCGGTAGTTGACTAAATATTTTTTCTGTAAGATGACAAATGAGTTCACCGTAGGTTTGCATTCTTTCCCCGTGAAATTGGGGCATTAATAATTTGCGATCGCGCTTGTGTCGAGATCCATCGAGTAACATTACCGAATAGTCACCAACCAATGGCTGTAAAGTTTTATTTGCCTCTCCAGGGGCTGTAAATTTTTTGCGATCGTTAGTTAAAATTTCTTGAATTGCTTGGGGATGGTTAGCGAATATAATCGGTTTATTAGCACCCAATATCTGAGAAGTGAATAGATCAGGATATTGTTTCACAGCTTTTTCCATGAAATCCAAAGGCTTGGTAATCCATTCATATCGTTGTTGAAACATCGGAGTTTTGAGAAAATTGGGTAACTGCATAAAATCACTCATATTTTGTTGTGTCTTAAATATTGTTTAACATAGCAAGCGCGTTTGTGAGGACAAAATAATCTAATCACAGAAGTCGGGTTTTTACGCTATAAATATCCGTAACATCAGAAAATCCGCATAAAAACCCGACTTGTTATCCCACAAAAAATTAAGGTTTTACAGTTTCTATTTTCGATCAATTTTTTATCCCAAGAGTGCATAAACCGAAAAACCCTTTCCCTACATATTCAATGAGACCACAAAGTTAATCGAACAAAAAGGAGTATTGAATAATGGCACCTCAAACTTTAAGTCGCGGTATGAATGGTACAGACGTAGAGCGTTTACAAAAAGACTTATCTGCAAGAGGCTATGAACTTGCTGTGAATGGCAACTTTGACGAATCCACCGAAAATGCAGTTAAAGCATTTCAAGAAGATAACGGCTTAACTGTAGATGGAGTAGTAGGAGCGGAAACTGGTCGGAAGTTGGGCGCTCCTGCTATTTAACTTGAATTTAGCTAAATCAAAAAGAAGCCACACATCTACCCGTAAGGGAGATGTTTAGGACGGAAATAATGCGGTATGCACAGCCACACCGCATTTTCCATTGGGAATTACGAAGTGAGTATTGCGATACAATCTAGTAGTCCTGCTTCTACAGAAGAAAAAATTTAATCAGCTAAAAAACCCATTTCTTTGAAAAAAACTGGGTTTTTCATTATGTTTTAATTATGACAATATCACAAATCATCGAATAATTTAACAACCATTTATAAAATTTCTTTGCACTGCTATAAAAACAATTTTTAATGCATAATATTTTTCTGATTCCCCTAAAAAAAATAATAGTTCAATCCAATATTTACACTGTAATTATGTGTAATTTATTGATATTTATAAGGGAATAATCAAGATGACTATATCATTAAAACAAACTAATTCTCAAGCTAATAAGACTAAAGTAAAAGACAATATTTTTCAAGATAAAAATCTGTTAATTGTTGTCAGTATGACGATGATAGCAATTCTACCATTATTTAGCGTTAGTCCAATTCTGCCAAACATCGCTAAAGGATTAAATATATCTGCTGAACAAACGGGATTTATTATGGCAGCTTTTTTAATGCCTGTTGCCCTGGGAACTCCAATATTTGGAGTATTAGCAGACCGTTTTGGATTTAAACAAGTTCTCATTCCTTCACTGTTGGTATTTTCTCTAGGGGGTGTTTTATGTACCTTTGCGCCAAATTTTCGTAGTCTGATCGAATGGAGAATTTTACAAGGAATTGGTGCTGCTTCTTTGGAATCTTTAGTACTTTCAATTATTGGTAGTTTATATACTGGCAAAAAACTCACCGCAGCTATGGCTGTGAATGCTGGTGCAATTGGTGTTGGTTCAACTATTTATCCCGCTTTGGGAGGGATGTTAGCGGGTATTAGTTGGCGATATCCTTTTCTACTCTCACTATTAGCTGTTCCCGTTGCATTATTAGTAATGTTAAAACTAAAATTGCCTAGAACAGAAAAGAATACTCAAAAATTTCAATTGGTCAATTATGTCAAAAATATTACTAAAATTATTCAAAATCGTGATGTTTTAGCCTTATTTTTTGCGGTAATTACTTTGTTCATGGTAGAGTTTGGAGCATTTTATACCTTTACTCCGGTAATGGCTGAAAATAAATTGGGTGCTTCAAGTGCGGTAATTGGAATTATTTTAACTACAAATGCCATATCTTTGACTGTTTTCTCTTTTGTTGTGGGATTAGCAGCCAATAGAGTTTCGGAAATCAAATTAATCCAAATATCTTTGATTATTTTCTCAATAGCTTTATGCATCATTCCCACAGTTAATTCTATTCCGATGCTGGTAATTCCCTGTGTTCTCATCGGTATAGTTGAAGCTCTAGCATTTCCTTCACTTCAAGCATCTTTAGCTAAATTTGCTCCTCCAGATTATCGTGCTGGTTTTATGTCCCTCAATGTTACAGTGCAATCCATAGGAAGAGCTATAGGTCCAGTTTTTGCGGGAATCATCTTTGGAGTTTGGGGAATACAAGGAGTTTGTTATATCGGTGCTGTTGTAATTGCGATCGCGCTGGTTGTATTCAGTTTCTTAATTAGTTCAAAATCCCCAAGAGTTTAGATAAAATACCAATCACACAACCCCAAACCTCTGTAGAGACGTTGCACTGCAACGTCTTTGTGTATTTATGGTTGTATAGAGAATTTAATTAATAATCAGCACTTAGAGCCTAGGAAGCAGAATTATAGCGGTTTTCACTTGGGTGCAATAGAAATTTTACCTCAAATTGCATAATTCAAAATTCTTCACCCCTAACTAAAAATTAACAGATCAAATTTGTGCTGGTAAATATGTCTATTTCTACAATTGAAAGATTAAATCCATTTGTTAAAGAAGTAATTAGCGATCCTTACAGTTTCTATAGTTATTACAGAAAAGCAGACCCAGTACATTGGGGAATGTCTGCAAATCCCAATTTACCTGGTGCTTGGTATCTATTCCGATACCGGGATGTCATGAAGGTAATGGAAAGTCCGAAATTTGGTCGGGAAGCTAGTAAGGTGAGAAATGATGGTGAAGGTTCTCCTGTACCAAAGGCTTATGGTGGTTTTAGTTCGATGGTCAGTAATTGGATGGTATTCCGTGACCCTCCTACTCATACCAGATTAAGAACTATTGTAAATAAGGTTTTCTCTCCCAAAATGGTGGAGAATATTAGACCTGCCGTTATCGGAATAGCTGATTGTTTATTAGATCGAATTCATCTACAAGGGGAGATGGATTTAGTAGAAGATTTTGCTTTCCCTTTACCAATCATGGTAATTGCCGATATGTTGGGAGTTGACCCCAAAGACCGTCCACTATTCCGACAATGGGCTTTAGCATTACAACACGCTAGTGCTTCTCGTCTCACACCATCTCCGTCGGTTTACGAACAAGCGGAAGCTGCAACACAAGGATTTATTGAATACTTTAAAAAGGAAATAGCAAAGCGACACCTTGAACCGGGTAAGGATTTAATTACTGCTTTGGTAAAGGCACGGGATGAAGGAAATAAGTTAAACGATGAAGAAATACTTGCTACTTGCATTCATTTATTAACCGCAGGTCATGAAACTACAGTTAATTTGATTAGTAAGGGAATATTGGCTTTATTGCGTCATCCCCAGCAACTGAAATTATTGCGATCGCACCCAGAATTAATTCCTTCCTCTGTCGATGAGTTGGTGAGATATGACTCTCCGGTACAAATGGTGAGTCGTTGGGCTTATTCGGATTTTGAAATTGACGGTAAAGTTATTAAACGTGGTGATAGCGTTAATTTAATGTTGGGTTCTGGGAATCGAGATGAGGAACAGTTTGAAAATCCCGATGAATTGAATTTTGAACGAGAAACATCTAAACATTGCGGTTTCGGTAGCGGGATTCATTTCTGCTTGGGTTCAACACTCGCTCGTGCTGAAGTCACTATTGCTTTAAATACTTTACTAAATAGATTGCCTAATTTGCATTTAAAAGAAGATGCAATTGAATGGGCAGATAATATTGTGTTCCACGGACCGAAGCATTTACAAGTTGGTTTTAGTTCTCCCAGAGATGCGAAAGGTTTGTGGGGACACGACCACGTTTGAAGGGATGGGGGGATGGGG
>NZ_JADEWL010000320.1 GCF_015207665.1 Plectonema cf. radiosum LEGE 06105 | reverse complement strand
TAGACATCTCCGAAAACAACCAAAGTCTTACCATAAGTGCCTTTTAGACTGCGATCGCCCAATAGCAAAGATAGCTAATTTGTACACAAGAATAGGCATTAGATATGGTTCCTATTGATAATTAGCGAAAAAATAGAATCTATCTAAAAAAAATTATGTTTGATCTATTCAATTTTCTCATAACTAAAAAATAAATGTACCAATTCGGAGTCTAACGAGTCCGCAAATAGTCATTATTATCTGTTCGTACTTGTATGAATTTAATCTAAATCGTTCTTGAACTACTCTAAATACCTTTACTAAACGAATTAAATGTTCCACAAAAATTCGTTCAGATGCTAACTCTTTGTTTTTCTGCTTTTCTTCAATAGTTAACTCTTTATTTCGAGGTTTTTTCTTCGGTGTTTTTATTGATTTTCCACCTTGATATGCTTTATCGCCATGAAATTTTTGTTTTGGGTCAAAACCTTTCTTACTTTCATTAAATATACTTATGTCGCTTTTCGGTCCAGGTTTGTTAGAAACTACATCAACAATATCTTTCCCCTGAAGGTAAGACGATTAATTGGCTTTTCCGAGTATGATTTACTTTTTTACCTGAATAATATTTTTTTTGCTCTTTATAGTCGCTAGGTCTTTCTATAGGCTGCTCGTAGCTATCTACTATTAACTCAAATTCAGTTAAAATCTCTTTAACAATTTCGTAGTCACTGGAGTTTTTTTTACCTCTTCAAGTAAGCTGGATGGTAGCAATTCTTCTAACAATGGAAACCAATAATTAAACGTATAATTTGCAGTACTTTCACTTACTCCAAATTGAATGCCAAGAAGTTGAAATGTTGTCAAATGCCTTAAGTATGTTAAAGTCAATATCACTTGCTCAGATAGTGACAGTTTCGGTTTTCGACCTCCTCCACCCCGAATAATTCGCACTTTTTTAGATTCAGCCAATGTCACTTTATGACTATGTAGTTCTATCACTTTTCCTAAAAGCTGTTTTAACTGTTCATACTTTAAACCTAGCAAACGCTGTGATTCTTTAGGATTCTTTTCAATATAATCTAATAGACTAGTCATAAGATTCCGATAAAAACACCATTTTATATTATTTTATCAGAGTTTAATTATTTTTTGGAGATGTCTA
>NZ_JADEWL010000171.1 GCF_015207665.1 Plectonema cf. radiosum LEGE 06105 | reverse complement strand
TCCTCATACTTCCCACTACCGGGGCCTCCACCTTGAAAACCACTGTAGGAAGAGCGTTAATTCGAGTACAATATCCACGTTCCACCACGGCCGTAGTTACCTGATAAACTAGTTCCTCGACGAGGTGAGAAGTTTGCTTGTTTTTCTTCCCGTAATACAAAAGCTGATTTCTGGGTATAAGCGTCAGTAATTGACCATATTGCAATGAAAACCGCTATTCCAGCAAAAATTTTTGCAACCATGATTTTTGATCCTATTTATTTATCCTATTTATATGTCCTAACAATCTAAAATCTAAAATCTAAAATTCCATTAGCGATCGGTTATTGAAGAACTAATATGTATAGCTTCTACGGCTGTACGAGTACGAGTACCATCAATAACAGTGAGAGTTGTCTTATCTACTGGTGCATCTGGGATAACTTCTACGTAAAAACCGTAGGATTCCTGCGGCTCTAGTATAAAGAACTTTTGTGCTTTACCAGTTACTTTCTCAAGTTTCCCGTCTTCTTTATGAAAAGTTAGATTTAAATAAAGATGCTCACTGTATATAAGTTCCCCATAAGAATTTTTGATAACTAGTCGAGCTTTCATTGTTTGAGGACTAGTTTCGTCAGATTCCATGTTGATTTTCACCCGTACCAACTTCGACGCACCACCGAGAGTAGCACGTTCGCTGGGATCACTATCGTTGATGGTTTTAGAAATCACTTTTTTTCCACTACGAGGAATGGCGATCGCACTCATTACAGCTAAAGCGAAAGTTCCGAATAAACCGGGGAATAAATGACGGGTATCTATAACCCCGTTGGAAACTTTTACTTGAAAACTTACGGGTTCGGTAAATTCGAGTCCTGATGTATCGCCGTAACCTAGTACGGAAATCGCGATCGTCACCTGTTCACCTTTTTTAGCACGGACATCTAAACCGGCTTCCAAATCATCTTCGTTCCAAGTACCAGACTCCCCATCTTCATACCAAGTACCAGATTCCCGCCATGCTTGCTTTTGAGCAGAAGCAATCAGTTTACCTTCTTTATCGAGCAATTGAATCTCGTAAGCAACCCAACGATTATCGGGTATTATAGCTTTAGCGTCAATTCGCAATGCTCCAATTGGTTGAGGTTCGATTTTCAACGCTTGAAGTTTTGTTACTTCTTCTTCACTAACCGCAACATTTTTAGAAAAAAGCACTTTTTCAAAAAAGACAGATGCAATTAGCGCTAGAAATACTAAACCTGTAGCACCAAAAGCAACATAAAGTGCAGGATCTATAAAACGACTTGTCTTTTTAAGATTTATACTTGCTGACATAATATTTTCAGCTTCACAGTATTTTTAACAACACAATGCCATGATAACCTTCCGGAAAAAGTTGATTTAGTTTATAAAACTACAGAAGCTCGATTTAGTAAAGGATTTAGCTTAATTACAAATATACAAAATCGATTTTTTACAAATAAAATATGAGGATTTTACGGAGAATAAATCGTCAATAAATAAAAAAATAAGTACAATTACTGTTATTTGTGATGATATTAATTTATAGTTAAAACTAGTACTGGTCGGCGTAAATAAAGCAAGCATTTCAAACAGACGAAAAGTTTATGATATAAGTCTTCTAACTTCTTACTTCTTACTTCCGCCCAGCGGTACTAGCTAGTTATTTGCTGTTTGTATCCATCAAAAATTTGTATTATTTAACATTTACAAAATCATCTTTTTTCAGTATATTTATTTAAGTTTTAATTAAAATAAATTAATAGAATTAATACGACTCTTGGAAAAACCTGGAAAACGATTTGCAATTCAATCATTAATACATAAATACTATTTTTTTGAAATTAAAGTTTTGTAGCACTTAAGTTTTACAGGGAAAATGCATCTAAATTAAGTGCATAAGTTATAGATTTAAAACCCATACAAGTATTAGAAGAGAAAGTGAAGAAATTTTGATTTTCGCTTATGGGTTTTGTATATTTGAATCTAACTGGAGAAAAAACTTACTGCATACTAACTTAGGACAGGTTGTGAAATGTGTGAACAAAGCAGTACAGGGTAGCGTCATATTTTCTAAATATTCAGTTTTCAGATGAAAAAGTATATTAAATTATTTATTTTGGGAAAAAAAAATGATAAAATTACTATCGATGGATGCTAACAATGTTATCGGTATTTTAATCAAAGGTCATGTAAATATTAAAGATTTTGAATTAGTGAGAAATTTTATTGCAGAAGTAGAAATACATTATGAATTTCTTCGGATATATGTAGAAATTGCAGATATCAAAGGAATTTATTTGGAAGATGTATTTAAATACTTGGAATTTACTTTAAGTCATTTTCATCGATTTGAAAAACAAGCCATAGTCATCGATAAAAATTTGATTACTCAGTTAGAACAAATTCGTTGTTTACTTACTACGAGTGTAAAAATAGAATATTTTACATTTGAAGATAAGTGTAAAGCCCGTTATTGGGTATTAAGTTAAGTTCTTTTTAATTTTCATATATAAAAAAAGACGTTGCTTTGTAACGTCTCTATATTTATTAACAAAGATAAAATTCAATTATTTTTTCAAAACTTTAATAGTTACAGGTACAACACCACTATCAATCATGTTTAATTCCTTAGCTGCTTTACGAGAAACATCAATAATTCTACAGCGTATAAATGGTCCTCTATCATTAATAGTTACTATCGTAGATCGACCATTATTTTCATTAGTAACTTTAACTTTTGTACCAAAAGGTAAAGTTCGATGCGCTGCTGTTAATTGAGTATTGCTTCCGTAATAAGAAGCTTTTTCAGAAGAACATTTATTATTTGCTTTTGACTTTTTTGCAATCAGTATAACCTGATTATTCTCGGCATCTTTTGATAAACCAAAAGCTGCTTCTTGATGATTGAAAGTAAAAGCTGTTAAACAAGTTCCAACAGCAGCAAAAAAGCTGAAAATACATCTTTGATTCATATGTTTAGCCTGATAATTAGTAAGGAATCGTGGCTATCGTAGCTGGAATTGCGTTCTACGTTGAGATGCGATCGCAACCATTAAAGCTTGAAGTTGATGACTTTTTTGATATTTCTCATCTATCCAGAGAAGTAATTATTAGAAAATATATCAGTAAGAACTCAGCTTTTTCAAGTAAAAGGGAATACAAAGGTATTTTTAATTATGTTAAAAGTAGTATTATCAATATTTAGTCAATATCGCAATATCAAGAAGGTGATAAATAGGGTTTTTAGGTTAGTTTAAGGAAAAAATAAAAATATATATTGCTATTAGAGTATATTAATCACAAGCTATTTGACTGCACGGATAAAAAATATCGGTGCATCACACCAAACACCTTTTTCTGTTGTTGGTAAAGTCTGCATCTCTTTGATATATTCTGCTTTGTATTCAGCTAATTTATCTGCTGAAAGCTGAAAAACTTGATAACCGAAAACATTATTTGCATTCATCTGCCAAATATTCTCAGCAATGTTAGCATCTAGTTTAAAATACCAACCAAACTGCTCGGTTTCGATGCTTATATTTTTAAAACCTATTTTATCTAATAATTGATTACATCTCTCTATTGTTCCCATTGGTTCATTAGGATTGGGAACTTTTACACCATATCTATTAGCAACTTCTCTAAATAATACAGAAGGTGGAAAAGCATTTTCTGACCAAACATTAAATGCTACAAATCCATCGGTTTTTAAAAACTTATACCACTTTCGCAAAGCTGCGGGAATATCAGTTAAATAACAAACAGCCAAAGAACATAATATAGCATCAAAACTATTAACCTCCAAATTGAAAACTTCTGCATCTGCTTCGACAAATTCAACATTCTGTAAACTAGTTTCGGCTAACTTTTTTCTAGCATTACTCAACATTCCTGTGGAAATATCAATTCCAATAACTTTACCTTCACTACCTACTTTTTCCGCAGCATTCAGCGCCACAATTCCCGTACCCGTGGCGACATCTAATATTTTCTGTCCCTTTTGTAAATCAGCAAATTCAACTAATTTATTTGCAATAGGAATATAAAATCTGCCTTTATCATAGTTAATTCTGGAATTAAAGTCATTTAGTAACTGCTGCTTGTAAGCTGTTTTAGAGTTATTTTGCATGATATTAGCGAGCTTTTCGGTTCTTATTACTTTTTATTGTATATATTTTCCAAACTATATCTATTAGACATCTTTAGAAATGAGGTATCAACCTTGACTGCACAAGGCTTTTATATTCTTTATCGGAGATGTCTATTAAAAAAAATTTGTTTGTAGTTGCGCTTTAGCGCTGAAGCACAACTACGAACCTTATATTACTGGTGTTTCAGCAAGTGCTTCTAGATGAAAAGCCAGATTATTAAGTGACATTTCAATTTCGTTACTGTAACTAAGACTTCTCCACCTTTTAGTAGTAGCATTATCTAGGGCAGTTGTATCCAAGTATCGCGCAAAAATTACGAGTCTCTGGGAATCTGTTTCTGCTAAAGCCAAACTTTCTAAAAATTCTTGAGGTGTCATATCCAACTCCGTTGATGTTAATTTTTTGAGTCTCTATATTTTTGACATACTTGGAGTTTAATTTCTGATATTGGCTTACTTATATGTAAAAGAGTTTGTTTTTAAATGCTGCTGGTAATTACCAATTTTTATTATTAGACATCTCCGAAAAAGAATGTAGAGACGCGAAATTTCGCGTCTCTACAAGGTTTCTGGATGACGCATAATTAATTTCCACCAGATGTCTATTGTTTATTTTCTATGGCTAGCTAAGAAAGAAATTACCCCACCGTACAATGCACTAAATTTTAATTCATCTACGGGTGCATCGCTGTTATTCCAAGTTGCAGCTACACAATATTCTTTACCATTTTTTCCTTTTAACCAAGTCGTTAAATTTAAAACACCAGGTTCAGAACCTCCTTTATATGCTACCCGTTGCCAATCATTTGGATTCGCAACTCCAGGATTAATACTCATCAATGGTAAATCTGCAACTTCTTTGATTAATTCGCAAAGTTCTTCAGCATTGTAAAACCATTCCACATCTAATGCATTCGGTAAGGTTCCTTCAAATTCACTGACATTCGGAAGCGGCTTTTGTGCTAATTCTGTTAATAATGCGCGACGTTGCTTTTCATTACTGTTACGATAACGCTGTAATAAATCACGATTTTGAGAACTTTTTAAAATAAATAGTTCGCGGGTTGTTAAAAAAGGAATATTACGAGATGAATTAGATTCAATAGATTCTCTGCCAACTTGTTTAATTAAAATATCTGTAGCTGTATTATCGCTGATAGATATCATCAAACTAGCGAGTGTTTGTAGTGTTAAAGGTGAATTATCAGACCAATTTTGTAATATTCCAGATGGTAAACTTTTATCCTCAGCTTGTAGTCTAACTACATTTTCCCATGATTTTTTACCGGAGACTATTTGGGTTTTTAATGTGTTGAGAACAGCGAGTTTAAAAGCTGAACCAACGGCTAAAGGTGTTTTAGAATTTAACTCAGCAAGAGTTGACGAATTTTCTTTCACTATAAAACTAACTTTACCTGGTAATTTTTGAAATTCTACAACTGCATCTGATAAACTATTTACCTTTAAGTTTGGTGGTTGCAGCAGTAATCCTGTAATTTTTCCTTCGTTATTTAAAACTATTTTAGTTGGTAGATCGCCTTGACTAAAATTTACTACATAGTCGTTACCGTTTTTTTGCACTCCTTGATAGGAACCGAGTTGTTTTTTTACATCGCTGATGATAATTCTTAGCTGAGTAATAGGCACTTGTGCTAAAAATTCTGCTACAAACCATTCAGCTTTAATATCTTGGCTGGTAAATAATGCTTCTAAAGTTGCTTCTGGAGTCATGGATTTAACTGAGTTTTGCACTTGAGCTAAATATGGAGTTGTTCTCTGAAATGCTGATACGTAACTAGGAAATATAAAGGGAGTGGCAAGCAATAATATAATTGTTACCTTAATTTTAAATATTCGGGTTAAAAAATGCATTTTGATAGAATAACATGAAATACAAAAATTGTTAATTTAGCATTTTATTACAGTCATATTTTTTTGATAAATAAATTATCGATACTATCTTAAACATGGGAGACGTTGCACTGCAACGTCTCTACATAATTTATCCTTTGACACAAAGAACTTGCTTCAAAGTCGCGACAATTTCGACTAAATCTGATTGATTTTCCATAACTTGTTCTATCGGCTTATAAGCACCAGGAATTTCATCTAAAACCCCCTCATCTTTACGACATTCTACACCTTTGGTTTGTTCAATTAAATCATCAAGAGTATAAGCTTTTTTTGCCTTACTTCTTGACATTAAACGACCTGCTCCATGAGAGCAACTACAAAAACTTTCAACGTTACCTTTCCCTTTAACAATATAAGATTTCGCCCCCATGGAACCAGGAATAATTCCATAATCTTCTGTTTGCGCTCGCACTGCACCTTTACGAGTGACGTACACATCCTCATCAAAATGCACTTCTTTCTCGGAATAATTGTGATGACAATTCACCTCTAATAACGGTTTAAAAGCCTTTCCACCAGCCAAATGCTTTTCAATAATCCGCTTAAATCGTGCCATCATCACATCGCGGTTATAACGTGCATATTCTTGCGCCCATTGCAAATCATGCCAATAACGAGCGAATTCTGGTGTTCCGGCGATAAAATGAGCTAAATCTGGGTCTGGTAAACTATTACCCGCCATTTTAGCTAAATCCTTCGCTGTATTAATATGATACTGAGCTAGCTTATTCCCAATATTGCGGGAACCAGAATGCAGCATCAACCACACTTGGTTTTCCGTATCTAGACAAACTTCAATAAAATGATTTCCACCACCGAGGGAACCTAACTGTTTCATTGCTTTACTTTCCAAATCTTGCACTCCACTATGCAAATCTTTGAAATCACGCCAATTTTGCCAGTTACTCACAGCTTTTTCAACATCTTTATTGTCATTAAAACCAGTAGGAATTGCTGCTTCAATATCCAGGCGAATTTTCTTTAGTTTACCTTCTAATTGTTCACCTTTAAATGGAGTTTTGATAGCACCCATCCCACAACCTATATCAACTCCTACAGCCGCAGGAATTATCGCTTCTTTTGTCGCAATTACTGAACCTACTAAAGCTCCTTTTCCTAAGTGAACGTCCGGCATTAAAGCTACGTGTTTAAATACAAAAGGTAGCGATGCGACATTTTTCGCCATTTTGGTTTCATCACTTTTCAAGTCATGATTTGCCCAGGATAAAACCGGGGTTTCTGTTGATATTTCTAACTCTTTATAAGGCATAATACAATTTTAGATTTTAGATTTTGGATTTTGGATTTTGGATTTTGGATTTTAGATTTTGGATTTTGGATTTTAGATTTTGGATTTTAGATTTTAGATTATTCGCGAATCATAATTTGGTGATGATAATTAGCAACTATACCTTAGCCAAAATATACTTGTATTATAATTGTAGTATAAAAAAATCAAAAGTCAAATTTGTTGTAGTAAATTCAAAGGGAACAGGGAACAGGGAATAGCTTTCAAGGGTAGATATAGCGGTTTTCACTTGGGTGTAATACAAATTTACCTCGCCCTCTGGGCACCCTCTCCAGAATAGAGATCGCGCAAAAAAGACCCAGCAACCAATGGTTGAAGACCAAGCAAGTAATCGCTGAGCAACTGGAAGCGCTAATAACACCAACCATCACTGCACAAGAAAATTACTATCGTCAACTGAAATACGCCTCAAATCAGCGGCGACAGACAAACTTGAACTCAACACCAGTGGACTTCAACCGTCCCCCTGCATTTGAATTGTTAGACGGCTTTTTTCTAAGCTGCTTGCAAAACATAGAACGTATAACCGTAAGAGTCGCTGAATTTTTCAAACAGTCTCATCTCTTCTTCAGTTTCACGAATCACTGATTGAGTACTTGGGGTGATTTCGATCTGCTGCATCCGCTCACGAAGCGGTTCATAATAATTTACCCACCAAGCCTGACTTGGCAGCCGATGCGTAGAAAGTATGCTAAAGTCAGACCGATGCGCCCGATCAATATTCTCAATCTCGGTACCCATCATAGGATAAGCTTTTTGCCAAAACGCGATCGCAGGCTCTGGCACATTATCCGTAAACCAACTCAGTTCTGATATGACAGCAACGCCGCTGTTGGCAAGAAGCGATCGCCAGATTTTAAGAGCCTGCTCAAACCCAAGATTATAAGCAGCTCCCTCAGACCAAAGCAGGTCAACCGAACCCACTGCCCAATCGAGCTTAGCCATATCACCCTGAATTGGCATGATTAAATGCTCAAGACCAAGCTGTTTGGCGCGAGCTTTGAGTTCGGCGATAAAAACCGACGAGGCATCTACTGCCATGACAGTGCTTTGGTAGTGTTGTGCAAGTAGCAATGCACCAGCACCGCTTCCACATCCTAGATCGGCAATTCGCGGCTTAAGCGGCAAAGTCGAAAGATTGCTCAAAATATTGCGCGAGAAGTCCGAGTCACCTGGACCTTTACGGTCAAGCCCACGGTGTAAATTAGTCAAAGCGGCAATGTAATCAGTTTGATTTTCTGTACTCATCTGGATTTTTGCTAGCTCTAATGCAGTCATACTATGTAATAAAAAGGCATACCTTTTATGACCAATTTCCCCCAACCAGGAAAATATAAAATGTGGGGACAATTTAATCGGAATGGTAAAATAATTATACAAAAGGATATTTCTCAAATAAATTAACCAATAATCTTTAAAAATTTTCAAAATTAAATTATAAGTAGTTGAACAAAATTAAGTTCATGTCTCCGAAGGGGACGCTGGCGCGAATCTGCGCTTACGCACACATTGAGACAGGGAACTCTTAATAGGGAACAGAGAACATCCAATCTTAGTATTTAATTAATTCTGTCTGAGTACTTGTATGCGGATACTTCTAGTCGAAGATGAACCAGATTTAGGAATTGCGATCGCACGGGTTTTAAATCAACATAAATATATAGTCGATCGCGTCATCGATGGTACGGAAGCATGGGAATATTTAGAATATGGCTCTGTACAATATACTGTTGCCATCATCGATTGGATGCTTCCCGGTATCAGTGGGATAGAGTTATGTCAAAGAATGCGTCAGCAAGGAAATTTCCTCCCTGTCTTAATGTTAACTGCTAAAGATCGAATGGAAGATAAAATTACAGGTTTAGATGCGGGTGCTGATGATTACCTCGTAAAACCATTCGGCATGGGAGAATTACTGGCAAGATTGCGGGCTTTGCAACGTCGTTCTCCTCAATTTCAAATGCAATTACTAACTATTGGTAATCTCAGTTTAAATTATGGTCGTAGCGAAGTTATCATCGAAAATGAAAAAAAAGAAAAACAAATAATAGCTTTAACCAATAAAGAGTTTCAACTACTAGAATATTTTCTCAAGCATCCTCATCAAATTTTGACAACTGACCAAATCCGCAATCAATTATGGCAAATAAATGCAGAAACAGGAAGTAATGTAGTCGCAGCACAAATACGTTTATTGCGTCGTAAATTAACTGTCAATGGTTGTAGAAATCTAATTGAAACTTTGCATGGTTTGGGATATCGGCTAAATTTAACGAATGAATCAAAATAAATTATTTCGGCTTACTCGTATTCGTTTGGCTTTGTACTATGCAGTTGTCATGGGTTTAATTTTAGCTGTATGCGCTTTTGGTTTTTATCGAGCCGTATTTCATGCTCATGTTGTTGCTTTAGATAATGAAATTGAGTCGATAGCTGGAACATTACATGATAGTTTGGAATTGAAGTTAGAAAAACCCGGTGTTTTAGAACCCATTGCTCAACAGTTATTTTCTGATATCAAATTATGTGATGCTCAGACAAATTGTATTCAACAACCACTGGATTCTCAACGTCATTTTTTAGGAATAGTTACTAAAAGTAATTATTATCTACGTTTTTTTGATCTATCGGGAAAATTAATTGCGATCGCGGGTTCTTATCCCCAAGAATTATCCACTACTTTTAGTCCCAAAACTTGGCAGTTGATTCAAAATAACAAAGGTCAAGATTACCATCAAATTACGGTAGTTTTGCATACTCAAAATTATCAAGATTGGGGCTATATGCAAGTAGGAAGAAATTTAGAAGAGTTTAATAGTTATTTAAATAGTGTCAAATTAACTTTAATATTGGGATTACCAGTAGCCATATTGATGATTGCGGCTGCAAGTTGGTGGTTATCTGGATTTTCTATGCAGCCAATATATCAATCCTATCGACAAATTCAACAATTTACAGCCGATGTTGCTCATGAATTACGTACACCTTTAGCTGCTACAGGTGCAACGGTTGAATCTGCACTTTTGATACCACAATTAACTGAAGAAGAAACCAAAGATATTTTGCAAACTATCCATCGTCAACACCAACGGCTAACAAGTTTGGTGGCTGATCTATTGATGTTATCACGTTTGGATAAACAACCAATTAAACAACGGGAATTATGTTGCTTGAATGATATTATCAGCGATTTAATTGAGGAATTTGCGGCAATGGCTACTACCGCAGATGTTAAATTAACCTCTGTGATACAAACACATCAACCTGTGAATATTATTGGTAATTCTGACCAGCTTTATCGGCTAATTTCTAACTTAATTATGAATGGGATTCAATATACAGCCAAAGGCGGAAAAGTCACAGTCTTTTTAAATAAAATTGATTATTATGCGCTAATTCGAGTCGAGGATACAGGAATTGGTATCCCAGAAAATCAGCTTCCTCGTATCTTTGATCGGTTTTACCGAGTCAATAGCGATCGCTCCCGTAGCACAGGTGGTTCTGGTTTGGGTTTAGCAATTGCTCAAGCTATAGTTACAGCACATCAAGGTAAATTACACGTGGAAAGTAAATTGGCTTCAGGTAGTCTTTTTACCGTTCAATTGCCGATAAATGCTGCATTTCATCAAAAGAGACTGTAAATTTGCTAGAAAAGCAAAAGTGCGATCGTTCCTAAGTTTCCACAACCGCAGCCCCTCTCAAACCGAATTTGTCACAAAAGTTGAAAAAACTTGTTAATTTCCTCGATATAAATTTCTTCATACACAGTCATCGTTATAAATTATTAATATCCGTTACAACCGTATTCAGAGATGAACACGGTGGGAAAACAGTTATCGGTAACACTGATAACTGTAAACTGATAGCTGTCATAAGGTTTTGCATATGTTTAATTCATCAGAAACGGCAATTATAGCTGCAATTGTATTGGTTGCTTTAGGGATTTTGGGATGGGGGTTTGTTCGCGCTAAACCTTATGGTAAATTGGGCATCCTAGCTTGGTTTCAATCGGTGGTGTTGATAACTCCCTGGCTGTTGTTTTTCGGTTTGCTTGCTGCCGGAATTTATATTAACATTGCAGGTATACTCGGACTTGTCATTGCTTCTGCTGGATTGTACATTGCCCTCGGTAGACAATTGCGAGCGATGGGACAAGAGGAAATGCTCAAAAAAAGAGCATCTCAAAAAATTGCTGAACAAGCATCCCTGGAAAATTCTACTCAGCCACCAGCGAAAAATCAGTCATTACAACCGGAAATAATCCCGATTCCCGAAGAAGATTTGAGTACTATTAGAAGTATTTTCGGTATTGATACATATTTTGCCACCGAAACTATTGCTTATCAAGAAGGAGCTATTTTTAAAGGTAATTTGAGGGGAGAAGCAGAAGACGTTCACAACCGTTTGAGTGCGAGTTTACGCGAACGTGTTGGTGATAAATATCGCCTATTTTTAGTGGAAAGTCCTGAAGGTAAACCCACTATTATAGTCCTACCCAGTCGTAATGACCCACGTTCCATGACTCCGGGACAAAAAGCCTTTGCTGGTATCCTTTTATTAGCAACTATTGCCACAACTTTAGAAGCTGGGGGAATCTTATTAAATTTCGATTTCTTTTCCAATCCCGGAAGGTTTCAAGAAGCTTTACCCATTACAGCAGGCTTTTTGACAATTTTAATCGCTCACGAATTGGGACATTGGATAATCGCTCGTCGTCATCAAGTCAAATTGAGTCTACCTTATCTGTTACCTTCGGTGCAAATTGGTTCTTTCGGTGCAATTACCCGCTTTGAATCATTGTTACCCAATCGTAAAGTTTTGTTTGATATTGCTTTAGCTGGACCAGCAGTAGGAGGAATTGTTTCATTTACAATGTTAATTATAGGATTACTGCTTTCTCACCAAGGAAGTTTATTTCAATTACCAAACCAGTTTTTTCAAGGTTCGATTCTTGTGGGAAGTTTAGCGCGAGTTGTCATGGGTGAGGCTTTAAAGTCACCTTTAGTAGACGTAAATCCTTTGGTGATCATTGGTTGGTTGGGTTTAGTAGTTACAGCTTTAAACTTAATGCCAGCCGGACAATTAGATGGTGGTAGGATTGTTCAAGCTATTTATGGACGTAAAATTGCCGGACGTACAACATTCGCAACTTTAGTTATTTTAGGAATAGTTGGTTTAGCCAATTCTCTCGCTTTATATTGGGCAATTGTGATTTTCTTTTTACAAAGAGACTTGGAGCGTCCGAGTTTGAACGAAATCACCGAACCCGATGATGCACGAGCTGCATTAGGATTATTAGCGTTATTTTTGATGGTTGCAACTTTGATACCCTTGAGTCCTGGTTTAGCCGGAAGGTTGGGGATTGGGGGATAGGTGATGGGG
>NZ_JADEWL010000170.1 GCF_015207665.1 Plectonema cf. radiosum LEGE 06105 | reverse complement strand
GTGATGGGGTGATGGGGTGATGGGGAGAAATTAATAACCACCATCAACTAACCACCATCAACTAACCACCATCAACTAACCACTATCAACTGATTTGTAAACATTCTTTACACGCAGTAGTGGAAAAATTTACCACTTCAGTTAAAAATAAAAATGAGAGCTGTTGATAAAACTTAAAATATTACCTAAAAGAGGGGTTCTAAATATGGATATGCGTGTAGCGATCGTTGTAGCACCTATTGCCATTGCGGCAGGTTGGGCGTTGTTTAATATTGGTGCTGCTGCAATCAGACAATTGCAAAGCTTTTTAAATAAAGAAGCGTAAATTCTTTTTAATTATCGCTTGCTAACCGGCTGTTTCCTTTGTGAAGCAGTCGGTTTAATTATTCTTGAGTGTTGAGTGTTGACTGTTAACTCGGTAATTATATCCGTGAAATCAGTGTAATCCTCTTTAATCCGTGTTCGGGAATGGGAAAATTATATTAACCTGTAACCTTTAACCTCTAACCTTTAACCTTTATCATGGATATAGACTCTTTACTACAGCCCTACAAACGTTTTGGCGTTCATTTGGGTTTGGAACGTATTTACAAGCTTTTGGCGAATTTGGGTAATCCACACCATCGAGTTGCGGTAGTTCACGTTGCTGGTACGAATGGAAAAGGTTCTGTTTGTGCTTATCTCTCTTCGGTTTTTACTGAGGCTGGATACCGCACGGGACGCTATACTTCGCCTCATTTGGTTGATTGGACGGAGCGAATTTGCTTTAACGAGCAACAAGTTACTACTGAGGAACTTGGTAATTTATTGCTGCAAATTCAAGAAGCTATAGACCCTGAAGAAGAATCACCGACTCAATTTGAAGTATTTACTGCCGCAGCTTGGCTGTATTTTGCTCAAAAACAAGTTGATGTCGCAGTGGTAGAAGTTGGGTTGGGAGGACGATTGGACGCTACTAATGTTTGTGAAAAACCTTTAGTGACAATTATTACTTCTATTAGTCGCGATCATTGTCAACAATTAGGTTCTACTATTGCCGCGATCGCAACAGAAAAAGCAGGTATTCTCAAATCTGGATGTCCGGTAGTTATGGGAGAATTACCCCCAGAAGCAGAACTTGTAGTTTGCGATCGCGCAAGTTTATTACAATGCCCAATAATTAAACCCCAGCCTGCACGAGAAGTTGGTAATGGTTGGGTTGAAGTGGAAACTGCTACCAAACCGATAAAATACCTTTTACCGCTACAAGGAAACATCCAGCTAAATAATTCTGCTTTAGCCATAGCTGTTGTAAAAATTCTCCAAGAGCAGGGTTGGCAAATATCTGAGAAAGCGATTGTTGAGGGTATAGCAAAAACAAAGTGGTTGGGAAGGATGCAGTGGACTAGTTGGAATAACCATAAATTATTGCTTGATGGCGCTCATAACCCAGCCGCAGCAGAAGCTTTACGGAATTATGTCGATACATTAGTTGCTCAGTTAAATCAACCCCAAGTTAGCGTTACTTGGGTGATGGGAATGCTTTCTACTAAAGAACACGATCAAATTTTTAAAACTTTATTACGAGGGAGCGATCAATTACATTTAGTTCCGGTACCCGATCATAGTTCTGCTGTACCAAGTGAGTTAAGGAAACTAGCTTTATCTATTTGTCCGGAATTAAATTCATGTAATACTTATGCGGATTTGTCATCAGCACTTTCCACGGTTTTTAAAACAAATAATAATTTGGTTGTTTTGTGCGGTTCCCTTTATTTAGTCGGAAATTTTTTGCAAAATAGCTCGGTAATGGGTAATGGGTAATTGGTAATGGGTAATCTGCTCTCATTACCGAAAAATTGGGTTTAAAGCCCCGTCCTTATAGGACGGCTTTTCTGCTATTATTAAAAAGTGGAAAGGTAATCAACCACTTAAAAAACCTAGCTACCTAAAGGTAAAGCGCTGCACCTTGAAAATTGAATCTATGCGGTTCTACTGCATTTTTCTAGACTCCACCTCGCAGTAGGTAAAAGATTCAGAGGAGCTAGACAAACAGTTTTGTTGGAACGATATGTTTCAAATAAAAAAAAGAATTTGGAGCAATCCAACTAGGGTAGGGCATACCCGAAGTCGCTTGGGGAGAGTCCCACCTCTGGGCTAGACACTGCAAGGTATCTGGTTTAAGTGGTCTCAGTGAACCAAGAATCCTCGTGCATTTATGCCGAGGAGTGTCAAAAGGCTCGTTTCTTATACCAAATTCTATCATTTTGAATGTCGCAAGAGAACGGACGCTACACGTCCTGGTTAGCGGTGAGATGAATTGCGACCAATACAAAACCGACCGTAGGGAGACATTAACAGACTAGAAGTCTGGGGAACCAACAAACAAAGCCCGACGACTTGGGCTAATTAAGCGCATATTCATATGGAAACGGTATTAGTCCTATTTATAGGACTTAAGCTATTAGTCGGGGAATTCTATTCCCTGATGGGTGACGTTCAGAACCTAGCAAATTTAATGGGACAAAGCACTAGTTCGTAGAATTACTTAGCTTCCCATCAATTGATAAAAAATTGTAAACAAATGATTTTATACACTTTATCTTTTTTATTACTCAATAATCAGTTTGGGTAAATTAGCGATAGTTATTCCGAGAAATTACTAACATATTCACAATATCTATTTAAAAATTTCATAATTAGAAAGCTCCCTAGTCAAACATACTTACTAAAAGTTTGCTTGAATCTTTGCAGCATATTTATTAATCCAGTATAAGCACCGAGTACATTTATGATACATAATTGCTTTAATTAATCGGTGTTATAACTAATTAATTGGATGATAATCTTTGCTCTGTCAGGGATTTTATCTTCTTAAAAAGTAGCTCGCTTTGATGATGTTGTTTAGAAATGATAGTGGCATCTGTACTAAAGTATCTGTTAAAATTTTGTTCTCGGTTAAGTAGGTCGGTTTTGAAAATTGTCGTTGTGACAAGGCAGGAGGCACAGGGCAGAAGGTAGTCAACATGAAAAATTTTTTCATCGCCATGAATGTAAGGGTTTTTCTCCCTACTCACTACTCACTTACAAGTCAGAAGGGAAGAGCTTTTTGAGCAGCTTTACTTTTTGTTACATACTTCGGTTTTTTTTGCGCTATTCTATTTAGATTTATCTGTAATGAGGCTTAAAAATTAGCTGTTAAATAATGATTGAGTTGATAA
Organism: Plectonema cf. radiosum LEGE 06105; assembly: GCF_015207665.1. GTDB lineage: Bacteria > Cyanobacteriota > Cyanobacteriia > Cyanobacteriales > Nostocaceae > Rivularia > Rivularia radiosa_A. The sequence continues at coordinate 9,760 of NZ_JADEWL010000170.1, read as the reverse complement.
AATGACTGCTAATCTATAGCTTTTCAACTGATAATTGTTTTAATTTTGTTGGAAAAAAAAGCAAAATAAGTTATCAAAAATTAGCTGTATTATTGAATCCCTTGAATCCCTTATTTATTGGAAATGTTTGAACAAATAATAAATATGAATAATTATAGAAAACAAACTTGATCAAAAATAGGGATGAGAAAAGGTATGCATAATTTTTTAACTTCACAACTAAACTTAGCAACTAAATTTAACAACTAAATCTATTACCCAATATCAAGAGCAGTTTTTAGTTAACATTTGGATTTTTATTTTTTAGTATTCCTACGGGCAAAACAGTGGTTAAAGGCTTAAGTGGTCTGTTTGGTAAATCTAAAACTAGGGTTGGCATCGAGCTTGCACCGCAACGGGTAAATGTAGCCCAGTTACGCAAGCAACGCCAAGGTTTGAAGTTGGATGTTTTAACATCAGTGCCGGTTCCGGAGGGCATTTTTGTTGATGGTCAAATCGTAGATCCACCAACAATGGCACAACTGATCCAAGAGGCTCTTTCGGCAAGCAAAATTAAAGCGAGTCGGGTTGCGACTGCGGTACCGGGACGAGAATCGATTGTGCGACTAATTCCCGTACCCGCAGAATTGGATGATAAAGAGTTACGAGAAATGGTGTTAAACCATGAAGCTGGTTTATATCTGCCCTATCCCCGTGAAGAAGCAGATGTGGACTATCAAAAGCTCGGCTATTTTGTAGATGAGGATGGCATCGAAAAAGTACAGGTACTTTTAGTTGCAACCCGTAAAGAAGTTATCGATACTTACATCAGTACCTTTCAACAGGCTGGATTGCAGGTTGATGTTTTAGAAATTAGTAGTTTTTCTCTAATTCGGACAATCCGCGACCAACTACGGCAGTTTGGACCACAAGAAGCAGTGGTACTAGTAGATATTGAATTTGACAGTACGGAAATTGCGATCGTTGTTAACGGAGTCCCGCAGTTTTCTCGTACAGTTCCCATTGGAACACAGCAAATGCAAGCGGCCCTGTCTAGGGCAATGAATTTACCTGCATCTAGAGATATGGAACTATTGGAGGGAATGACTATTCCAGCCACGACAATGGAAGGTGGTAAAACGGGTGTAACTGAGGTCAATCCTGGAATGGCAGCCATGTTGAGAGTATTAGGTGAACTTACTGATGAACTGCGTCGTTCCATCGATTTTTACTTGAATCAGAGTGAAAATTTGGAAATAGCGCAGATATTACTGGCAGGTCCGGGAGGTGGACTTATACAGCTAGATGAGTTTTTTACACAACGGCTGAGCTTACCAACGACTCAAATAGACCCCGTACAGGCTTTGTCCTTGCAGGTAGACGATGAAGATTATCCCTTCATACAGCGTCCTGGTTTAGGGACAGTACTTGGGTTAGGAATGCGGGAGGTTTAAATAAAATGTATAGCCTAGATATTAATTTTCTCAAAGACCGTGCAGGTCATCAGAAACAAGGTGGTGGTGAGAAAAAGAATAAACCTACATTACCCACGGGAAGTATGACACCGATTTTTATTGGTGTTGCTGTAGCTGTATTTTTTCCTGCTTTGTTAGGAACAGCTTTATGGTTTGTCCAAGGTCAAAATGCCAGTATTGATGAAAAAATTGTGCTATTAGAGCAAGAAAATCAACAATTAGAAGCGAAACTAGGCGACATTAAACAGATAAGAGCGGAAACTGACGCAATTAAAACCGAAACTCAAGCCTTGGTTAGCGTTTTTGACCAGATTCGACCTTGGTCAGCAATGTTGCAAGTAGTGCGCGATCGCATTCCTGCCAGTGTGCGAATTGAGAGCGTCAAGCAAACTGCACCGGAAAGCCCCGTAGAAGGTCAGTCAACGGCAAATTCTGCCGGGGGAATAGAAATCAGCGGTTCTGCTCGGTCTTTTGATGATGTCAATGATTTCTTACTTTCTTTACAACAGTCTCCGTTTTTTAAATCAGGGCAAGGAAAAATCGTCACAGCAGAATTGGCTGATGCACCAATACCTCAAGGGCTTCCAGAAGGAGTAACAGTAAAAATTCCTCCAATAGTTAAATACACCATTGTATCCCAGTTGAGCGAAGTTCCAGCTTCCGAATTAATGCGGGAATTAGAACAAAAAGGCACAGTAGGGTTAGTCGCAAGAATTCGCAGTTTGCAAAGAACCGGAGTCTTTCAAAAATGACCTTTAGTGATGAAATGAATTTTGAAGGTGGAGAGTTTGAAGAATCTTCAGCTTATCCCGTCATATTTGGGATTACTTTTACCCCAATAATTAGCGGTATTTTAATTGGAGTATTAGGAATAGCCGGAGCGACTTATATGCTTTTAAACTTTGTCATGCCAGCATGGGAAACTTTTGGAGAAAAACAAAGTAAACAACAAGAATTAGAATCACAAATTGAACAAAAAAAATCTAGCTTACAAAATATCGATCAAATTAAAGCAGAATTAGCCCAAGCCAAAACCCAACAATCTCAAGTATTAGCTGTCTTTGCTAACGAAAAGACATTGAACACTTTATTAATAGATTTAAATCGTTTAGTAGAAGCAGGAAATGCTCAATTAAGTAGCAATTCAGTCAAAGCAAAATTACAGAAATTTACTCCATCATCTGAAGGAACACAACCAGTAAACGATGGTTCATTAGGAACATTAGTTGACGGTAAACTAAAACGTAACAGTACCGAAATTGCCATTAGCGGTACCTACGAACAAACCCAATCAATTCTTCGGAACATCGAACGTTTGCAACCATTATTATTAGTAAAAGATTATCAATCAACATTGCAACCCGAAGTTATCGAAGAAGGAAAACCACCTAGAACCGGACCAACACCAATAACAACAACATTCAAATTAGAAGCCTTAGTCCCCATGAATTCCCAAGAAATTGCTGCTGCGGCTAAAAAAGAAGAAGCGCAGTAAAAAGTTAGGAGTTAGGAGTTAGGAGTTAGGAGTTAGGAGTTAGTGGATAGTAGTTAGTAGTTAGTAGATAGTGGTTAGTAGTTATTGGTTAGTAGTTAAACTATCAACCATCAACTATCAACCATCAACCATCAACTATCAACTATCAACCATCAACTATCAACCATCACCATCACCATCAACTATCAACTATCAACTATCAACCATCAAATTTTAATATTTAAAGTGAGGAATGAACTGTGAAAAAAATTCACGGTAATAATTTTATATTCGGAACCGCTGTCTCTCTATTATTAGTAAGTCAGCCAGTTTGGGCGCAATCAGCTACTAAAATTACTGGAGTAAAACTAGACCCAGTTGACGGTGGTGTAAATCTGGTTTTAAAAACTTCTGATGGCTCTCGTCCTCAAGTTTTTACTACTAAAAGAGGTAACACTTTAGTCGCGGATATCATCAACACTCAGTTGCTCATACCACAAGGTAATAACTTTCGTCAAGATAATCCTACAGATGGAATCGCTTCCGTTTCTATGAGTCAACTTGATGCAAATAGCGTCCGGGTGATAATAACAGGGACGAGTAACGCTCCCGAAACCAAGCCTGTGATGCGAAACCAAAACGGACTTACCTTTGCTTTGATACCGGGAACGAGTACCGCATCAGATGAATCGCAATCTATAGAATTTCAACCCCCACAAAATGACCAAATAGCCCAATCGACTCCCGCACCCAACCCCCAAGTTAACCTTGAGGCTACTCCCGCACCACCAGCAGGTCCAGGACAATCGATGAATCAGGCTCCTCCATTCTTACCCAGAGCCGTTGCTCCTCCGGTGGGAGATATTGCAGTATCTAATACCGATGCTTCACCGAGCGTCATCGATTTAGGAACTGAACAGCGTGTACCTCGGTTGGTATTGAGAGATGCACCAGTACGCGAAGTTTTGTCACTTTTGGCACGGGCTGCAAATTTGAATTTGGCTTATACCGGAGGAAGTGCAAAAGCTGAAGGAGGAGAAGGTGCTGCTGCTGCTGGAGCCGATGGGCCGACAATTTCTTTGGATATTGAAAACGAGCCAGTGCAAGACGTATTTAACTACGTTTTGCGTTTGAGTGGATTAGAAGCGAATCGTAGTGGTAGGACTATTTTTGTTGGTACAAATTTACCGAATTCCACCCGCGATACCGTAATGCGGAATATGCGACTCAATCAGGTTTCCGTTGGTGTCGCTCTCAACTTTTTAGTTGGATTAGGTGCGGAAAGTGCAATTAGCCGCGAACGTCTCGTTACCAGCGTTAATGCCGTACCTGTAGGTGGTGGTGCCCAAAGTGCAATTACTCAGACTCAAACAACTACAGAAGTTCAAATTGAGACTCAACGTGTTGACTATCAAGACTCAAATCCCTTACTTAGAGGTTTGCAAGCATTAGGAGACGAACGGACTAATTCTGTCACCTTAATTGGCGATCCAAAAACCATACAGATAGCTATGGCTCAATTAACTCAGCTTGATGTCCGCCGTCGTCAAGTTGCAGTTAACGTTAAGATTATTGATGTTAATCTTCTAGGAACTAAAAACTTTAACAGTAGTTTCTCTTTTGGAGTTGCTGACAATTTCTTTAGCGTTGATGGTGGTAGAGCAAATGCTAATGTTGGTGGGGTTAAGCCACCTACTAGTAGTGAATTTGAAAGTAGTAGGCTTACTCCAACTATAACTACTGCTCCATTTCCTGAAGGTGCAGAAGTTTCACCTTTTTTAGATGCTCCAAACAATGATGCTCCCTTTGGTGATGTTGATACTGCTCGTCCACCTTTTGGTAGTAATTCCAATCCTTTTAAGGCTGGAATAACACAAATAACGCCAGGAACACCGGGAACATCTACAACAGAAGTTGTACCTACTGCAATTGATCCTGTAACTGGTGAACCTACAAGGTTTGGTTTCCAGACTACAACTACTCCTTCAACTCCTACGCAAATTACTTACGGTCTTCCCACCTTATTCCAATACCCCAAACGTTTTCTTGCTTCTTTACAAACTCAAGTCACCAACGGTAATGCAAAAGTTCTGACCGATCCAACTTTGATGGTACAAGAAGGACAAGAAGCTGTGGTGAATTTGACCGCAGAAGTATATGGTGGGATTGAAGTAAGACGAGAAGATGGAGATGTATTAAGAAAACCGATTATCAAGAACGCAGGTCTAACCCTTGCAGTAAAAGTTGACCGAATTGATGATAACGGTTTTGTTTCTTTATCTGTTGCACCTACAGTAAGTGCACCTGGTGGTACGGCAACAACAGGTGGTGAAGATGGTGAAATTACTTTGCTTTCTGAAAGAAGCCTTCGTTCTGGACAAATTAGGATGCGAGACGGTCAAACCTTAATTCTCAGCGGTATCATTCAAGAGTCAGACCGAGTAAGCGTGTCAAAAGTACCCATCTTGGGCGATATTCCTTTACTCGGTTCACTCTTTAGAAGCACAAATAAGAATAATCAGCGTAATGAGGTAATCGTATTACTGACACCCCAAGTGATGGATGATTCCCAAAATTCTTCTTACGGCTACAATTACAAACCAAGTCCGGAAGTACGCAGGATGTTGCAGAATGGCGGGTTGAAGTTGCCTCGGAATTAAATTAATTTGTTGAGAGGACTTAGCAAAAAAGGCACATTTTTCTTGTAGGGTGCTGTGACGCTTCGCAAAAATTTGAACGTAGCAATAAGGTTTGTAGCGTCACGCACCACCCGTATATTGTGACAATAATGACGCTACTGCGTCACGCGGAGCGAACGTAAGTCCTGGTTGAGTATTCCAAATTTATGTAGAGACGTAGCACTGCTACGTCTCTATACGTTTGCGGACAAACCAGTGTTTATCGGACACTTTTACCTTGGGTGACAAGTCGGGTTTTTATAAAGTGAACGCTAGATATTTACCTTAGAAACCCGACTTCTGTTTATTTGATTAATATTTTTTATACAAGTTTATACAAAATTTTTATGTACGGGGCTTTTGCGTCATTCCGCAAGATATGGAGACGTAGCACTGCTACGTCTCTACATGAGGAAAAATACTATTAACAATAAATTTTGCTGCCTAATTGCTATCCCAAAATCTAAAAGTAACTTATACAACTCAAAACTTTACAAAAGTTATAACTAAAGCTTTACTTTTGTAATTAATTAGATAAAAAATTTTAAACCTAGATCGATAGGGAATTAACAGAAAACAGGAAAAATATGTGTAAACAAAAAAATCATTGTAATTAGCTTCTGAGAAAAACATTTGTTCTCTGTATTGGCTCTAAAATCTTGTTTTTCGCTGTTTATCCTAGGAGCCTTACTCCCCCTATTGCTAGCCATGGTTTTTCGGCTCTTACCCCTTTAATAAGTTATTCCAACTGGAAATTTGTAGCTTTAAGCAAAATGTTTTGAGTGCAAAAAATCCCTAGAGGATATGAAAAATCCTGAAAACTATATAAAATAATCGTTTTATGTATCCACTTAGGGCTACAACACCTTAGAATGATTCATTGAAAAGTCTAGCTGATGGGAGTTACGGCGGTTTTAAGCATAAATACTCAAAAAGCAGGACTTTTAACAATCTCCTTTCCAAGGATGCAAGCAAGGATACATCAGGGGTGTCTGCACCCAAACGCACAGTAAACCGATACGGAGTTTGACATGAATAAAGGTGAATTAGTTGATGCTGTATCTGAAAAGGCTAGCGTCACCAAGAAACAAGCCGACGCAGTTTTAAGCGCTGCTTTAGAGACTATCGTTGAAGCCGTTTCTTCGGGCGATAAAGTCACGCTAGTAGGATTCGGTTCTTTTGAATCTCGCGAGCGTAAAGCACGGGAAGGACGCAACCCCAAAACCAATGAAAAAATGGAGATTCCAGCAACGAAGGTTCCTGCTTTCTCCGCTGGTAAACTCTTTAGAGAAAGAGTTGCTCCCCCAAAAGAGTAAGCTTTCTTGAATTACTAAACCTTTTTTTGATGCGGCAACCGAAACACGGGGGAAATTTAGCTTGGGCAGCAGCGGTAGCTGGTTGTCCCCGTGATGCTATTTTGGATTTTTCTGCCAGCATTAACCCTTTGGGACCAACCGATAGTACTGCTTCGGCTATCAAGTCACAATTGGGTAATATCAGGCACTATCCCGACCCAGATTACAGCGAATTAAAACAAGTTCTGGGTCGCTTTCACAACTTGCCTCCTGAGTTTATTTTGCCGGGTAACGGTTCAGCAGAATTACTTACTTGGGCAGGTCGGGAATTAGCAGAAGTTGCTGCAACAGTCCTCGTAACTCCAACCTTTGGCGACTACTATCGAGCTTTGAGAGCATTCAATGCTGAAGTGTTGGAGTTTCCTATGTCGTTAATTATCCCAGATTTGTCATTGATTCTTGACAAATTAAATACGACAAAAGATAAAGGACTATTGTTGAACAATCCCCACAATCCTACGGGCAAACTATTCCTGCGGGGTGAAATATTACCTTACCTCAAAGAATTTGCTTTAGTAGTAGTGGATGAAGCTTTTATGGATTTTCTGCATCCTTTAGAGCAACAAAGCTTGATTGACGTGGTGAGCGAATATCCTAATTTAGTCATCTTGCGTTCCTTGACCAAATTTTACAGTGTTCCCGGATTGCGCTTGGGTTATGCCATTGCTCATCCAGAGCGATTACAAAGATGGCAAACTTGGCGCGATCCTTGGGCGGTAAATTCTTTAGCTGTAGCTGTTGCGATCGCAGCGGTAGAGGACAAAGAATTTCAGCAGCAAACCTGGGAATGGCTACCAAAAGCGAGAAATGATTTATTTGCCAGTTTAGGCGATATTCCAGGCTTGCAGCCGCTTGAGGGCGCTGCTAATTTCTTATTAGTAGAGTCAAAGCATTCAGTTATCGAGTTACAGCAGAAATTACTTAAGCAGCATCAAATCCTGATCCGCGACTGTTTAAGTTTTCCCGAATTAGGCGATCGCTATTTTCGCGTAGCAGTACGTTTGGAATCGGAGAATCAGCGTTTAGTACAAGGGATAAGGGAGATTAAAGTTAGGAGTTAGGAGTTATGAGTTAGGAGTTTTGAGTTTTGAGTTTTGAGTTTTGAGTTTTGAGTTTTGAGTTAGAAGTTACCCATTACCCATTACCCATTACCAATTACCCATTACCAATTACCCATTACCAATTACCAATTACCAATTACCAATTACCCATTACCCATTCCCAATTATTAATGTCTTTTGATTACGATATCGTGATTATTGGTGGTAGTCTTACTGCACGGGAGGCTGCTTTAAAGGCTGTTCAACGAAGAGCAAAGGTTGCTTTGGTTGAACCGCTGTTTCGTCACGATTTGATTCAGCTTCAAGGTATGGGGGAGGTTGGTAATTTTGTTCGGAAAGTTAATGATTTAACTCGGTTTGGTGTTTGTATTCAAGGCGATGGGGAACAACAATATCAAGTTTCTTTGGAAAAAGTGCTGCTGTGGGGTTCTGCTGTTGCTGCGAATGTTCGAGAACAGCTTTCACCGGCTTTTTTAGCAGCTCAAGGTGTTGATGTTATTCTGGGTAGCGGCTGTTTTCAAGCTTCATCGGATTCAAATTCAAATTCAAATTTCAATTCAAATTCAAATTCAAATTCAAATTCAAATTTAAATTTTGTTGTTAATAACCGTAAATTAACCGCACGTAATTTTTTACTGGCTACAGGTTCGGTTCCAGCGGTTCCACAAATCGATGGATTGCAGCAAACGGGGTTTTTGACTTTATCGAATATTTGGCAGGTTCTAGGCAGTTCCCAGCCGCCGAAAAACTGGTTAATTCTTGGCGGTACACCCCAAAGTGTGGAAATTGCTCAAGTTTTAGCAAGGTTGGGTTACAACGTTACGTTTATAGTTAATAGTCCTTATCTTATTTATCCCCTTGACTCAGAAATTTCTAAGTTACTACAAGCACAATTAGAAGTTGATGGAATACGAGTTTTTACGCAAACTACCGTAACCCAAGTTCGGTTAATTGAAGATAAAAAATGGCTACAAGTAGGAAATACAGCCATCGAAACCGATGAAATATTAGTAGCTGTTGCAGAAAAACCTTTTATAGAATCGTTAAATTTAGCTGCTGTAGGAGTAAAGTATAATTCTCGCAGTTTACTAGTGAATAAAAAGCTACAAACTACCAATCCTCGCATTTACGCTTGTGGAGATGCGATTGGTGGTTACAATTTACCAAATATTGCCGATTACGAAGCGAAAATAGCCATCAAAAACGCTTTGCTGTTTCCTAGATATCAAATCAATTATCAAGCAATTCCTTGGGGAATTTTGACTCAACCAATGTTAGCGCAAGTTGGTTTAACGGAAAGACAAGCTAAAAATAGATATGCTAAAGATGAAATTTTAGTTTTGCGACAGTATTTTAAAACATTAGTATCTGCTCAATTGACAGATGAATTTACAGGTATTTGTAAAATTATAGTTCGTCGTAACGGTGAAATTTTAGGAGCATCAATATTCGGTTCTCAAGCAAGAGAGTTAATCAATATAATTGCCTTAGCGATGAGTGAAAAAATTAAAATTGAGCAATTAGCTAATTTATCTCCAGTTTATTCTAGCTTTTCAGAAATAATCGAAAAAACAGCATCAGAGTGGAAAAAGCAAAGATTAGAAAATTCGCGATCGCAAGATTTTTGGGACAGTGTTTTTCACTTTTTACGAAATTGGAAATAATAGGGACAGTTGACAGTTGACAGTTGACAGTTGACAGTTGACAGTTATTATTTATTTCTCCCCCGAACCCCATC
>NZ_JADEWL010000319.1 GCF_015207665.1 Plectonema cf. radiosum LEGE 06105 | reverse complement strand
ATTGATGACGACCATGTGATGTTTGCCCTCTTTGATCTTTCTGCGGTAGTAAACATGATACTCATTCTCGGTGCGTAAAGTATTTACAGCTCCCATACTAAGCAAGGCTTTCAACTTCTTATTGGCAATAGAAGAGACTTGTGTTCTCTTTTTGATGCTGGTGCCTGACTGGTGAGGAAAAGGAGCAGTGCCTACATAACAAGCAAATTTACGCCAGTCCTTGAATTTGGTAAAGCCATAGGTGTAGGCAATTACCTGAGCAGCAATTACTTTACCTACTCCAGGAATGGAGCAGAGCAGTTGATTCTGGTGATGTAGCTGCTGATCCTGCTGCATAAGCCGATCAATTTGCTCATTGCACTTCTTGATCTGTTCTTTCAGAGCTTTGAGCTGTTGATTGAGGGAGCGCATCATGAAAGAGATGTCAACATAGCCTCCAAGCTGCTTATGAGCTTCTATAGCAGTGATGATGCTGGTCTTCTGCTTGATGAGACGAAGCCTAAAAGAGATCAAAGTCTTAAGCTGTGCTACTGTAGCAACCGGAGGAGTATAAAGGGATAATTCATCAGCAAAGCGATAGGCAAAGCGAGCGATCATCTCTGCGTCTGCTTTATCTGTTTTTCCTCTTTGTATACCCATTGAATACTTGATACGATAAGCAGATTCCTGGCATAGATCGGCTTTAACATTGGTGAGAAAACAAGCTAATCCATAACTGTAGCTACCTGTATCTTCCATGCAAAACAGACAATCTTGAAGAGTAGCAACAGACTTGATCCACTTGAGGAATGCCGCAAAGCCTCTTTTGCTGTTACTAAACTGTTGGTGAATGTAATCCCTTGAAGGGGGAGTAAAAATGGCGGTATCAAAGGATGATTTGCTTACATCGATGCCAATAAAAACTGACTTTTTCATAACTTAAAGGTTTAAGATGAAAGGATAAGTTGAACCGACTAGAACCTTTATGAGGCATGCAGGCCTATCGTTCTATAGGGTAAAAGGTTCAACATTTTAAGAAAAGGAGGACTGACGCGCTGTCAAGGTCTTGAGCCTACTCAGCCGCTTAGTTCTCCTCCTTTTCTCTAAAGTTAAGAATTGGATTTTTCTATATGAATAAATATAAAGGCTCAGCCCTCACCCTAGCAAAATTGATACTTGCACGTTTGTTGCTC